>JBBSRS010000285.1:0-4134 GCA_038242795.1 Burkholderiales bacterium | reverse complement strand
GTTCACCCGGCCGCACGACCACCTGGTCGCCGACCTGCACTTCGACGATGGGCACATCGGTGTCCACGCCGTCCCGGCGCAGCCGCGCAGTTTCGGGCCGCAGCGCATTGAGTGCGCGAATGGCTTCGGTGGTTTGCCGCTTGGCGCGCGCTTCCATCCATTTGCCCAGCAGCACCAGCGTGATGACGACCGCCGACGCTTCAAAATACAGGTGCGGCATGCCGTGTTCGCCCTGCGTCAGCAGCAGGTAAACGCTCAGCCCGTAAGCCGCCGATGTGCCGACCGCCACCAGCAAGTCCATGTTGCCCGCGCCGGCGCGCACCGCCTTCCAGCCCGCCTTGTAAAACCGCGCACCTAGCCAAAACTGCACCGGCGTGGCCAGCAACCACTGAATCCAGCCGTCCAGCATCCACGTCTTGCCAAACAGCATGCCAACCATCGGCAGCGCCAGCGGCACCGACAGCGCGGCGGCCACCGCAATCGGCCACCAGGGCGCGCTGGACGGTGCGGGCGGGCGGGCTCCAGCGGCGGCATCGGGAATCGCCTCCGCCCGGTAGCCGGCTTTTTCCACTGCTGCAATGAGTTGGGGCAGCGCGGCTGCGCTACTTGTCAGCATGACTTCGGCAGTCTCCGTCGCCAGATTGACTTCGGCCGACAGCACGCCGGGCACCTGCTTCAAGGCTTTTTCAACCCGCGCCACGCACGATGCGCAGGTCATGTCGCCAATCTTCAAGCGCACCGACGCCTCGCCCAGCGCGGACTCTGCCGTGTCGCCCACGGCATAACCGGCTTTTTCCACCGCCGCTTTCAGCATGTCCAGCGTGACTTCGCGGCCCGCCTTGACGCTGGCTTGCTCGGTGGCGAAATTGACGCTGGCTTCCTCAACGCCCGGCGTGGCGGCCAGGGCTTTTTCAACCCGCGCCACGCACGAGCCGCAAGTCATGCCTTCCACGGGGAAGCGCCATTCCTTCAAGGCGGCGGCGGGGGCCAGCGGTACTGGCAGGGTGGGGCTGGCGCTCATGCGTGTCTCCTGAAAATGCGACGATGGGCCAAGTCTGAACCTTCCTATGATGGCAGGGTCAAGCGCTGGCTGAAAATAAGTCTGCACTGGGTGGATGTTTTTCAACCCCGTGCTTGACCCTGCCCCTGTGGCAAGGTGCAGACTGCAAACTTAGTTTCTTCCAACACGCTTCAAGGAGACACCATGGAATTCAATGTTCCCGATATGAGCTGCGGCCACTGCGCCGGCGTCATCACCCGGACCGTCAAGCAACTCGATGCTGGCGCGACAGTCCACATCGACCTTCCGGCGAAAAAAGTCACGGTTGAAACCACCCAGGACCGGCAAACCGTGGCCGCTGCCTTGACCGGCGCGGGATATCCCCCGCACTGATGGCCACACCAGGGGGTCGCAAATGCTTGCAGGCCATTTGAGTCGGCGTCGATAGAATCGTTCTTCCTTCCACTTTCGTCAGTGCCTGTGTCCGACCGTTCTGCTGTTTTGCCCCAATACCTGTTGCCCAAACAGGCACTCACCCACTTCGCCGGTTGGGTTGCGTCCCATGAGCGCGGCTGGGTAACGACCGAAATCATCCGCCGCTTTGTCGCCAGATACCGGGTGAACATGGACGAGGCGCTGGATTCGGACATCAGCACTTACCGCAGCTTCAACGAATTTTTTACCCGCGCCTTGAAGCCTGGCGCGCGGCCGATTGCGCAAGCCGAACTGGTTTGTCCGGTCGATGGCGCCATCAGCCAGTTCGGCCCGATTGCAGGCAACCAGATCTTCCAGGCCAAGGGCCACCACTATTCGACCACCGCGCTGGTCGGCGGCGATGCGACGCTGGCGGCGCAGTACGACAACGGCAGCTTTGCCACGATTTACCTCAGCCCCCGCGACTACCACCGCATCCATATGCCGTGCGAAGGCCGCCTGACCCGCATGATTTACGTGCCGGGCGACTTGTTCTCGGTCAACCCGGTGACGGCGCGCGGTGTGCCGGGGCTGTTCGCGCGCAATGAACGCGTGGTCTGTGTGTTCGAATCGGCGCGTGGGCCGTTTGTGCTGGTGCTGGTGGGTGCGACGATTGTCGGCAGCATGGCGACGGTGTGGCATGGTGTGGTGAACCCTCCGCGCAGCAAGGTGGTGCGCGAATGGCATTACCCGGCGGCGGATCAGCCTGAAGTGATGCTCAAGCAGGGCGAGGAAATGGGCCGCTTTTTGCTGGGCTCGACGGTGGTTCTGCTGTTTCCCAAGGGGCCGTTGCGCTTCAACCCGGACTGGGCGCCGGGCAGTGCGGTGCGGCTGGGCGAAGTGATGGCCAACTAACCCGGTCAGCGGACCCAAAGCGGGTGTCGATGATGCCGCTCTTCGCCCGCTTTGCAGATTACATGTTGTTCAGCTTGGTGATCTTGGTGCCTTCCACCGTCAGATTCGCCATCAGCCCCTTGTTGGTCATGACAAAGACATTCACCGGTTGCGTTGCCGTGTTCAGGTCGATATCGCCGTTGACACCGGCCTTGATCACCGCTACTGAAGCATCGACACCGGCGGTCCAGCCCTTGCTGTTGCGAAATTTGTCCAGCGCTTCCTGGGTCATGAACAGAAAGACAACGGCCTTGGATTGCGCACCGATCTGCAGCCCGAAGGACGCGCTCGCGGTGCTGTAGTAATCAACGTTCCTGCCATCCACGCGCAAGGCGCCTTCGCCGTATTCGCCGCCAATGCCCAGGCCTGCTGCCAGCACCGAGGGAAAAACCAGCACGCCGCGCGCCTTGCTGACCAGTTCCCGCGAACCGGGGATGGTGCTGGACAGCCGGCTCAGCGTGGCATTCACTTTGTCATCGATCTCTTGCCGCTTGCCGGTATTGGTGCTTTGGCCTGTCATGGGCGTGGTCGAGCAACCCGACAACAACACAGTGCCGGCACCGAGCAGGATCGCCGATTGAATCAGGAGTTTTCTTCTTAGCATTGCAGTTTCCATCAGGTTGAGGGTTTAGCGGCCGAATGTCCAGTTTGATTGTGAAGCGCACCCGCTGCTTGTCAATCAGACACCCACGTTATATGCGCATAACGGCTCCGAATTCGCTGAAGCTGGCCGACAAGCGGCGGCAGGCGTAAAGTCAACCTTTTGCAGCATTGCGCTGAGTTTTCATCTTTGAAGGTCCCGCCATGAACGCCCCTTTGCACCGAGAAATTCCCGCCGACATCCTCAACGCCGCCCAGGCGCTGTCCCAGGTCACGACCCAGTGGGACGATGACATCGTCAATCAATTGACCGACTACATCGCGATTCCTGCCAAATCGCCCACCTTCGACCCCGACTGGGCGAAGCATGGCCACATCGACACCGTGATGCGCCATGCCGCCACCTGGGTGGAAGCGCAGAAGGTCGAAGGTTTGAGCCTCGAAATCGTCCGGCTCGAAGGCCGCACGCCGGTGTTGTTCTTTGAAATCCCGGCCACGCGCGCCGGCTCGACGCAAACGGTGTTGATGTACGGCCACTTGGACAAGCAGCCTGAATTCACCGGCTGGCGCAACGACCTGAGCCCGTGGAAAGCCAGCTACGAAGACGGCAAACTCTACGGCCGGGGCGGCGCCGACGACGGCTACGCGGTGTATGCCAGCATCGCCGCCGTGCAGGCGCTAAAAAGCCAGAACGTGCCGCATCCGCGCATCGTCGGCCTGATCGAAACCTGCGAGGAAAGCGGCTCCTACGACCTGCTGCCGTATGTCAATGCGCTCAAGGACCGGCTCGGCGAAGTCGCGCTGGTGGTTTGCCTCGACTCGGGCGCGGGCAACTACGACCAGCTCTGGCTGACCACCAGCCTGCGCGGCAACGCGGCCGGCGTGCTCAAGGTCGAGGTGCTGACCGAAGGCGTGCATTCCGGCGACGCCAGCGGGTTGGTGCCGTCGAGTTTTCGCATCATGCGCCATGTGCTCGACCGGCTGGAAGACAGCGCCACCGGCCGCCTGCTGCCGCAAAGCTTTCACTGTGAAGTGCCGGCCGACCGGCTGGTGCAGGCGCAGGCCACGGCGGCTATTTTGGGCGACGAAATCTACAAGCGCTTTCCGTGGGCGCATTACGACTGCGAAGGCTCGACCGCCTTTGCGCTGCCGACCACCACCGACCC
>JBBSRS010000284.1:0-4136 GCA_038242795.1 Burkholderiales bacterium | reverse complement strand
TATCTGCGCAAGTGTCTGGGCGAATCGGGCTACACGGTCGAGGTGGCACCCCACGGCATCGACGGCCAGTTCATGGTGCAGGAGAGCGAATTCGACCTGGTCATCCTGGACGTGATGCTGCCCGGCATCGACGGCTGGCAACTGCTGCAGATCATCCGCCGCAAGAGCCAGGTGCCGGTGCTGTTTTTGACGGCGCGCGACGCGGTGCAAGACCGCGTCAAGGGGCTGGAACTGGGTGCCGACGACTACCTGGTCAAGCCGTTTTCGTATGCCGAGTTGCTGGCGCGCGTGCGCACCTTGTTGCGCCGTGGCCCGCCGCGCGAGGCCGAGCAGTTCCAGGTGGCCGACTTGCAGCTCGACGTGCTGCGCCGGCGGGTGTCGCGCGGCGCCGAGCGCATCGTGCTGACGAACAAGGAATTCGCGCTGCTGCAGCTGCTGATGGAGCGCAGCGGCGAGGTGCTGTCGCGGGCGCAGATAGCGTCTCAGGTGTGGCAGATGAACTTTGACAGCGACACCAACGTGGTCGATGTGGCGATTCGCCGGCTGCGCGCCAAGGTCGATGACCCGTTCAGCCCGAAGCTGATCCACACCGTTCGCGGCATGGGTTACACGCTCGAAGCGCCGGAAGCATGAAGGCACGGATGACGGCGCTGTGGCCGCGCGCCCTCAGCCTGCGGCTGGCGCTGATGTTTGCGCTGGCCAGCGTGCTGCTGCTCGGCGGGCTGGGGCTGTACCTGTACCAGTCGCTGGAGCGCGAGATTGCCTGGCGCGACGACGTTTCACTGGTCGGGCGCGTCGAGCGCATGGGCGTGCTGATTGGCGACAGCGACAGCATTGACGCGCTGCGCCGGCGCCCGCAACTCTACGCCAACATGCTGGGCAACCGTGATGATTTGCTGTGGGTGCTGGACGGCACCGGTCGTCCGCTGATCGAGATCAACCCGGCCCGCGTTGCGGTGCCTGCGTTGACGCCGGGTAAGGGCGTGCAGCTGTGCAACGGCACCGGCGAGCCGTCGCGTCTGGCCTGGCTGCATGTGCGCCAGGACGGCCGCGACCTGACGCTGATTGCGGGCAAGCTGCTGGTCGAGCGCAGCCAGATGCTCGCTGCCTACCGTCTGAAACTGTGGCTGGCGCTGGGTGCCGGCGCGCTGCTGGCTTTTTTGCTCGGCTGGGCGGTCAGCCTGCGCGGCCTGCGCCCGGTGCGCATGCTGGCAGCGCGCGCGGCGGCCATTGATGTGCAGCATCTGCACCTGCGCCTGGACGCGGCGCTGCAAATCAGCGAACTGCAACAGCTCAGCGACGCGCTGAACCAGATGCTGGCGCGGCTGGAGGACGGCTTTGGCCGGCTGTCGCGCTTTTCAGAAGACCTGGCGCACGAAATGCGCACGCCGCTGAACAACCTGATGGGCCAGACCCAGCTCGCCCTGCAAAAAGACCGCAGCACCGAGGACTACCAGGCGCTGCTGGCGTCCAGCCAGGAAGAGTACGAGCGGCTGGCGCGAATGATCGACAACATGCTGTTTCTGGCCCGCGCCGAGCAGCCCGACGCCGTGCTGCACCGCCAACCCATCGCGCTGCACGATGCCGTGGCGCAGCTGGGCGATTATTTTGAAGGCATGGCCGAGGAACGCGGCATCGTGCTGGTGAATGAAGCCGATGGCGCGTTGTCCGCCGACCCGCAGCTGCTGCGCCGGGCACTGGCCAATTTGTTGGCCAACGCACTGCGCTACGGCAGCGCCGATAGCCCGGTGCGCATCGCCAGCCATCGGCGCGGCGACTGGGTAGACATCAGCGTCATCAACCAGGGGCAGCCGATCGCGCCAGAGCACTTGCCGCGCCTGTTTGACCGCTTCTACCGCTGCGACCCGTCGCGCGCCGAGCCGGGCGACTCGGGCGGCCTGGGCTTGGCCCTCGTACGTTCCATCATGCAATTGCACGGCGGCGCGGTGCGCGTCGAAAGCAGCGCCGCCGGGACCTGCTTTACCTTGCGCTTTCCGGTGACGGATTAGCGCAAATTAATACCAATCAGCTCAGCACCACGCTGCTCAGACGCCGGCGATACGTCGCCACGGTGGCGTCTTCCGGCGGAATCTGGCCGTCGGCGACCTTGGGCTTGGGCGTTTCCATGATGTCGAGGATGGCGATGTAGGTTTTGCGCGCCAGGCCGTCGTTCCAGGCCTTGTCGCGCATCAGGATTTCGAGCAGTTCGTCGAGCGCCTCCGTCCAGCGCTGGTCGGCCATCAGCTGACGCGCCTGGTCGAAGCGGGCGTCGAAATCCCGCTTGTTGGCGGCAATTTTTGCATCAAATGTGGCTTGTGCGCTTGCTGCATCGGCGTGAGCAGCTACAAAATCAAGAGCATCCATCCAGCGCTTGAGCGAGTCGAAGCGGCGCACCGTTCCGGTCTGGGCAATCACCGGTGCAAACGCCACCTTGGCATCGTCGTCGCGGCCCAAGCTCAGCAGCTGCTTAACATAGTCGAAGCGGGCCGTCTCGTTGGTCGGGTCGGCGGCGACGGCGCTTTGCAGCCGTTCGAGCACGGCTTCGGGCGCGTTGTCCAGCACCACTTCCTCTTCGGGCGGCGCGGCTTCCGGGGCGGGCGGCAGGTGCTTGTCGAGGAATTCCTTGATCTTGCCTTCAGTCAGCGCGCCGGTAAACCCGTCCACCGGCTGGCCGTTCACCACCAGGATGCAGGTCGGAACGCTGCGAATGCCAAACGCCTCGCCCAGTTGCTGCTCCTGGTCCGAGTCGATCTTGACCAGCTTGAAGCGGCCTTCGTAGGCGATTTCAACCTTCTCAAGAATCGGTCCCAGCGACTTGCAGGGGCCGCACCACGGCGCCCAGAAGTCCACCAGCACGGGTGTGGTCGTGGAAGCCTCAATGACTTCCTGCTGAAAATTGGCAATGGTGACGTCGATCATGGTGTTGGGCAACTAAAGGTTGGAATAAGGGGTTCAGGCCAGCGCCCTGGCGCCCTGAAAGGGAAGGGCGGGCATCGGTTCTGGCAGCAGGCATGACGATAGCATGCAAGCCGCAGCCAGCGGTTGCGCCGGGGCATGGCTTGGTTAGCCACCCCAGACCTTAAAATCACGCCTTATCGGCCCACAGCCTTCCAGCGACCTCAGCACTTCAATCCTTATGACGACAACCAACAATTCCGCAGCGCCCCTGGTCGGCGTGGTGATGGGTTCCAGCAGCGACTGGGACACGATGCAGCACGCGGTGCAAATCCTGCAGCACTTTGGCGTGGCGCATGACGCGCGCGTGGTGTCGGCCCACCGCATGCCCGACGACTTGTTCGCCTATGCAGAAGCCGCCGCTGGCCGGGGTTTGCAGGCGATCATTGCCGGTGCCGGCGGCGCGGCGCATTTGCCCGGCATGCTGGCCGCCAAGACCATCGTGCCGGTGCTTGGCGTGCCCGTCGCCAGCAAGCATTTGCAGGGCGTCGATTCATTGCACAGCATCGTGCAAATGCCCAAGGGCATTCCGGTCGCGACGTTTGCCATTGGCAACGCCGGCGCAGCCAATGCAGCGCTGTTTGCCGTCGCCATGCTCGCCCTGCATGACAAAAATCTGGCCGACAAGCTGCAGGCATTCCGCTCCGAACAAACCGAAATCGCCCGCGCCATGACGCTGCCGCCGGTATGACTACGTTGCCAATTTTCCCCGGCACGATCGATGAAACCGGCCGCCCCGCCACGCTGGGCGTGATGGGTGGCGGCCAGCTGGGCCGCATGTTCGTGCATGCCGCGCAGCGCATGGGCTACTTCACGGCGGTGCTCGACCCCGACCCGCACAGCCCGGCCGGCCGCGTGAGCCACCACCATATCCAGACCGCTTACTCCGATGTGCCGGGGCTGTCGCAACTGGCGGGCCTGTGCGACGCCATCACCACCGAATTTGAAAACGTGCCGGCCAGTGCGCTGCAAGCCCTGGCAGCGGCCCGTCCGGTCGCGCCCGGTGCGGCGGCGGTGGCGATTGCCCAAGACCGGATTCAGGAAAAGTCCCATTTCATGGCCTCGGCCGGCGTGGCGGACGTGCGCTGTGCGCCGTATGCGGTCATTGAAACGCCGGAGCAGCTCCAGGCCGTGCCCGACGACCTGCTGCCCGGCATTTTGAAAACCGCGCGCATGGGCTA
>JBBSRS010000283.1:0-4157 GCA_038242795.1 Burkholderiales bacterium | reverse complement strand
TACTCACTTTCTTTTGCTTCGCCAAAAGAAAGTAAGCAAAGAAAAGGCGACCCGGCTGTCCGGGTCCCTGCGCTGCGCTTCGGGCAACCTGTGATAAGCGAAAAAAGCGGGGGTCCGCGCAAACTCGCCTTCGGCTCAAACAGCGCGCGGCCCTGATCCCGCTTTTGCCGCGCATCACAGGCCCAGACAGAACGGGATGTGCGGGGGCAGATTCAGGGTCGGGTTCGGGTTCGGGTTCGGGCTCGGGCTCGGGCTCGGGCTCGGGCTCGGGCTCGGGCATTTTTGCAACCACTCTACTTCCTCAACTCGAACCGAAAGCCCCGCCTTGTCATCCCGGGCTTGACCCGGGATCCATCTGTGCGGAGTTCACCGGTCATTGAAACCTGTCGACCTGCATGCTTTGGCAGCTATGGATTGCGGGTCGAGCCCGCAATGACAGAGCAGTTGCGAAATTTTTAACCAAAAGCGTCTCTTGCGCTTGCTGTGCTTGCAGAAGCAGCTATTTAATCAGTAGCATTTTCAGTTTGGAAACTGGCGCTTGGGCGCTTGGGCGCTTGGGCTCTTTGGCTGATCGGCGCTTCGGCTGTTTGTCTGTTTGTCTGTTTGTCTGTTTGGCTGGTTCGGCTGGTTCGGCTGGTTCGGCTGTTCGGCTTTCCCCCCTGCCTGCCCCGTTCTGGCTGGGCCTGCGATGGCCAGGGAAAGCGGGATCAGGGCGAGCGATTGTCTGAGCCGAAGGCGAGTTCGAGCTCGACCCCCGCTTTGCCTGGGCAGCGCAGGTTGCCCGAAGCGCAGCGCAGGGACCCCGACAGCCGGGTCGCCTTTTCTTTGCTTACTTTCTTTTGGCGAAGCAAAAGACAAGTGAGTTGCCGCCGGGCAACCCCCGGCCAGCCAAACCAAGCAGCGCCAACCAGACAGCGATCAAGCCACAAGCTCAACCCAACGGCACCCCATCAGCCCGAGGAACAGGAACAGCCGCACCCCCGGAACGCGCCCCCACCTCAGCCCGCATCATCGGCAAATGCCCAGGCCAGTCGCGCTGCATGCAGTCCACCATCGCCTCCCGCACCTTGCAGCGCAAATCCCAGTTCAGGCTCGAATTGCTCGACGTCACCAGCACCCGCAGCTGCAGGCTGCGCTCGCCCGCCTCGACCACCTGCAGCAGGCACAGCCGCCGGTCCCATTCGGGCGCCGCCTCGCAGGCCAGCCGCGCCGCTTCGCGCAGCGGCGCCAGCGGCATGCGGTAGTCCACCCAGATGAACACCGTGCCGATGATCTGCGCGCTGTTGCGTGTCCAGTTCTGGAACGGGTTCTCGATGAACCACTGCAGCGGAATGACCAGCCGGCGCTCGTCCCAGATTTTCAGCACCACGTAGGTGCCGGTGATTTCCTCGACCCGGCCCCATTCGCCCTGGACGATCAGCACGTCGTCGATGCGAAACGGCTGCGCCAGCGCAATCTGCAGCCCGGCGATCAGGTTGCTGAAAATCGGCCGCGCCGCAATGCCGGCCACCAGGCCCACCACGCCAGCCGACGCCAGCAGGCTGGCGCCGATCTGGCGCGCACCGGGAAAGGTCATCAGCATCAGCGCCAGCCCCGCCACGACGACGATGAGCATGGCGGTGCGGGCCAGCATCCGGGTCTGGGTGTGGATGCGGCGCGCCTGCAGGTTGTCGTCCACATTCACCGGGTACAGCGCGATGATGCCCTGGGCCACACCGCGAACGGCGCGCAGGCCCAGCCAGGTCAGCGCGGTGAGCAGCAGCAGGCCGTTGGCATGGCGGATGCCGGCGATCAGCGCAAAGCTGTCGGGCGCTGCATGCCAGACCGCCTGCAATGCCATCAGCGGCAGCAGCAGCTGGGCCGGCGCACGGCATTGCTTCGCCGTCTGGTGCGACACCGGCAGGGAACGCGTCAGGCGCAGCACCACGCTGGCGCTGACCTGGTGCACCAGCAGCGCCAGCAGCACCGCAACCAGCGCGGCCATCAACACATGCACCGACGAATCGTCAGTCCAGGACACCAGCTCGGCCCATCGCAGGGGCCAGTTCCCTTCCCAGCTGGCAGCCATCAGGCGGCGCGGGGCTTGACTTTCGACGCGGCCAGCCGGGCCTGGCTGCGCGCCACCTCGACATCGTCATCGAAGGCCAGCGCCACGCCCATGCGCCGCTTGACGAAACTCTCGGGCTTGCCGAACAGGCGGAGGTCGGTTTGCGGCACCCGCAGCGCCTCGGCCACGCCGTCGAACACGATGCCCGACGCATCGACGCCGCCATAGATCACCGCGCTGGCGCCCGGGCTTTTCAGCGCGGTGCTGACCGGCAGGCCCAGGATGGCGCGCGCATGCAATTCGAACTCGTTTTGCCACTGGGTGCACAGCGTCACCATGCCGGTGTCGTGCGGACGCGGGCTGACTTCGCTGAACCAGACGTCGTCGCCCTTGACGAACAGCTCCACGCCGAACACGCCCTGCCCGCCGAGGTTGTCGGTGACCGCACTGGCGATCGCGCGGCTGCGCTCCAAAGCCGCCGGGCGCATGGGCTGGGGCTGCCAGCTTTCCACATAGTCGCCGCTGACCTGCAGGTGGCCAATCGGTTCGCAAAACTGCGTTTCCACCGTGCCGTTGGCGCCCAGCGCCCGCACGGTCAGCAGCGTGATCTCATAGTCGAAGTCGATGAACCCTTCAACGATCACCCGGCCGTGGCTGACCCGCCCGCCGGCCATCGCATGGTCCCAGGCCGGCGCCACGTCTTTGGGCAGGGCGATCTTGCTTTGCCCCTTGCCGGACGAGCTCATCACCGGCTTGACGACGCAGGGATAGCCGATCTGGTTGTCGATGGCGTTCTGCAATGCTTCGAGCGACTCGCAAAACACATACGGGCTGGTCGGCAGGCCCAGGGTTTCGGCAGCCAGCCGGCGGATGCCCTCGCGGTCCATGGTCAGGCGCGCCGCCCGGGCCGTGGGAATCACACGCACCGTGCCTGCCGCTTCGAGTTCTTCCAGCATGGCGGTGGCAATCGCCTCGATCTCGGGCACCACCAGGTCGGGCTTCTCGCGCTCGATCAGCGCCTTGAGCTGCGCCGGATCACTCATGGTGACCGTGCGCGCATGGTGCGCCACCTGCTGGCCGGGGGCGTTGTCGTAGCGGTCGACGGCGATGGTTTCCACGCCCAGGCGCTGCAGCGCGATGATGACTTCCTTGCCCAGCTCACCCGCGCCGAGCAGCATGACTTTGGTGGCACGGGGAGACAAAGGGGTTCCGAAGGTGGTCATAAGGGTGAGGTAAAAAAAGGGCAAAAAAGACAGGGCCGAGGGGCATGCCGGATGCGCCGGCCGCGAGCGGTGACTGTACTTCAGCCGTGTGGCGGGCGTGGGGCTTGACCCTGTGGACAGCCCTCCGCACGCTTTGGGTTGACAATCATTCTCAACGACAACACCCCCGGCGGTCATCAACCCGCCGTCAGAAAGCCATCCCATGCAAGAACCCAACCGTCCTGATTCGTCCACCCCCGCGAGCGCAGAAAAGGCCCCGCGCAAGCGCCGTCCGCCCCGCCGCGTCGAGGTCAGCCGCGTGCAGGTGCTGAGCCCGGCCATGCGCCGCATCACGCTGAGCGGCGCCGAGCTGCAGGGCTTCGAGGTGAACGACCCGGCGAGCTACATGAAGCTGATCTTTCCCGAGCCCGGCCAGACCGAGCCGGTGCGGCCCTTGCCCGACGGCCCGCGCGCCGCGTCGATGCGCACCTACACGCCGCTGGCGGTGCGGCCCGAGGCGGGCGAAGTCGATGTCGATTTCGTGCTGCACGGCGAAGGCCCGGCCTCGACCTGGGCGGCGCAGGCGCAAACCGGGCAGGTGCTGTTCCTGATGGGCCCCGGCCCGGGCTACAAGCTGGATCTGCAGGCGGCCGAACACTGGCTGATAGGCGACGACAGCGCGTTGCCGGCGTTTGAAACCATCCTTTCGCGCCTGCCCGCCACCGCCCGCGCCCATGTGGTGATGGAAGTGGCCGACGCTGCCGAGGAACGCACGCTGCACAGCCCTGCGCAACTCACGACCCGGTGGGTGGTTCGCGGCCCGAACCCCCAGCACGCCGGTGTGGCGCTGGCGCAGGCCTTGCGCCAGGGCGGTGCGCCGTCGGCAGAAAGCCGCGTTTACCTGGCCT
>JBBSRS010000282.1:0-4165 GCA_038242795.1 Burkholderiales bacterium | reverse complement strand
CGACAAAGCCTTATGGTTTGCGGCATGTTCCAGAAAAACCGTCGCATGCGGACAAAATGGACACCGGGTTCAGGCCTTCGTGTTCAAGACGAGCGAACCATCGTCTTGTTCAAAAAAATCTCTTCCAATTTTCAACTTCAAAAGCAAGAAAGAACTTCTCACATGCCACGTCTCGTCAATTGCATCAAGCTCGGCAAGGAAGCCGAAGGCCTGGACTTTCCCCCGTACCCCGGCCCACTGGGCAAGCGCATCTGGGAAGAGGTCAGCAAGCCGGCCTGGGCCGACTGGATGAAGCAGCAAACCATGCTGGTGAATGAAAACCGCCTGAACCTGGCCGATGCGCGCGCCCGCCAGTACCTGGCACGCCAAATGGAAAAACATTTCTTCGGCGACGGCGCCGATGCCGTGCAGGGCTACGTTCCGCCGACACCCCCCGGCGCCTGAACGCGGCTGATGGCCGAGTGCATTGAGTGGCGTGAAGACGGCACGGCAGGCGGCAGCCCCTACAGCCCGCGCTTTGGCGACCGCTACCGCAGTGAAGGGGGCGGGCTCGAACAGGCGAAAGCCGTTTTCCTGCAAGGCTGCGGCCTGCCCGAAGCCTGGGCCGGCCAGCCGCAGTGGTGCGTGCTGGAAACCGGCTTTGGGCTGGGGCTGAATTTCCTGGTCACCTGGGCGGCGTGGAAGGCCGATGCGCAGCGCCCTCGCCTGCTGCATTTCGTCTCGACCGAAGCCTTTCCGGCCAGCGCCGACGATGTCTTACGCAGCGCCTGCAGCCATCCCGAACTGCTTCCTTTTGCCCAGCAGCTGCAGCAGCAACTCTGGGGACTGCTGCCCGGCTTTCACCGGTTGAGTTTTGAAAACGGCCAGGTGCTTTTAACCCTGTGCATTGGCGACGCCAAAGCGATGCTGCGCGAACTCATGTTTGAGGCCGATTCGGTGTACCTGGACGGCTTCAGCCCGCTGCTGAACCCCGACATCTGGGACGTTCACACCTTCAAGGCCGTCGCCCGGTGCTGCCGGCGCGGCACACGCCTTGCCACCTGGACGGTGGCGCGCAACGTGCGCGATGCGCTGGCGCAATGCGGCTTCGTGGTGAAGAAAGTGCCCGGCATACCGCCCAAGCGCGACAACCTCCAGGGGCAATACCAGCCAGCGTGGGAACTGAAACAGCACCGCCTGTCGCCTGCGCGCCGCATGCCTGCGGACTGCATCGTGATGGGTGCCGGGCTGGCGGGTGCCGCTGTGGCGGCCAGCCTGGCGCGGCGCGGCTGGCAGGTGACCGTGCTGGATGCGGCCGACACGCCGGCCGCAGGCGCATCGGGTTTGCCCGCCGGCGTCCTGGCCGCACACGTTTCCCCCGATGACAGCGTGCTGTCGCGCCTCACGCGCAGCGGCATCCGGGTGATGCTGCAGCAAGCCGATGGGCTGCTGCAAACCGGCACGGACTGGGGGCCCACCGGCGTGCTGGAGCGCTGCATTGACCATGCACGCAAGCAGCCAGCGGCATGGCAAGCCGGACAAGCGCTGGCCGGTGCCGCCCACGACTGGACCACCCTCGCCACCGCCGGTCAACTTGAACAGGGCGGCCTGCCGCCTGAAACCCCGGCCTTGTGGCATGTTCGGGCCGGCTGGGTCAAACCGGCGCGTCTGGTGCAGGCGTGGCTGGCAACGCCGGGCGTGACATGGCGCGGCCAGTCCGAGGCGTGTCAGCTGCTTCGGCACGCTGGCCAATGGCAGGTGCTGGACGCCGCAGGCCAGGTGCTGGCGCAAGCCGAACTGGTGGTGCTGGCGGCAGCCCACGGCAGCGGCGCACTGGCTGAATCGGCCGGGCTGGTGAATCCACTGGCGCTGCAGCCCATTCGCGGGCAAGCGTCCTGGGGTCTGCATGCGCCGGACACGGCGCCCGCCATGCCGGCTTTCCCGGTAAACGGCCACGGCAGCCTGGTGCCGAACGTCCCGCTCGCGCAGGGAATGTGCTGGGTCATCGGCTCGACGTTTGAACGCGACAGCCGCAGCCGCGACATCCGGCCTGCGGACGAACAGCACAACTTTGGCAAGCTCCAGACGCTGCTGCCCCTTGTGGCGCAAACCCTGGCGAACCAATTTGACTCCCATCAGGTGCAAGGCTGGGCCGGCATCCGTTGCGCCACACCCAGCCGCCTGCCGTCGCTGGGTCCGCTGGAAAACGTGCCAAATGTGTGGATCAGCAGTGGCATGGGGTCGCGCGGCCTGAGCTTTGCCGCGCTGTGCGCCGAACTGCTGGCGGCGCGTCTGCATGGCGAACCGCTGCCGCTGGAGCAGCGCCTGGCCGATGCGCTGCGGCCCCAATACACCAGGCATCACGCGGACGTCCTGGAAACCTGAAATTCAAGCGAAAAGTGGCCCTTCCGCAGAGCGGGCATGCGCAAGCAGCTACTTATTTCATAGCAACCTCACTTCATCGCTTCGGCCGGGCGCCTGGCCTTGACGTAAGCATCGCTCGGCAAATAGGCTTTTCCGTCGGCATAGCGCCAGTTCACCATCGTGCCCTTGTTGCCGCGCAGAGCGAGCTTGCCGACGTAGGCGCCCATCGTCGATTGCTGGTCGATGGCCCTGAATTCAGCCGGACCAAAAGGGGTGGTGAACTTCACGCCCCGCAAAGCGCTGACCAGCTTTTCGTTGTCCGTCGAGTTGGCTTTCTTGATGCCGGCAAAAATCGCCTGCATGGTCGAGTAACCGACGACCGACCCGACCTTCGGGTATTCCTTGAAACGGCGGTAGTAGTTGGCTGCAAAGCTGGCATGTTCGGTGGAGTCGATCTGGTCCCACGGGTAGCCGGTGACGATCCAGCCCTTGGGGGTTTCGTCTTTCAGCACGTCAAGGTATTCCGGTTCGCCCGACAGCAGGGACACCACGGGTGTTTTCGGAAAAATGCCACGCTGGTTGCCTTCGCGCACCAGTTTGGCCAGGTCGGCGCCAAAGGTGACGTTGAAAATCGCGTCGGGTTTGCTCTGCATCGTGGCTTGCAGCGTCGTGCCCGCTTCCAGCTTGCCCTGAGCCGGCCACTGCTCCCCCACAAATGTCACATCGGGCCGTTTGGCCTTGAGCAGTTCCTTGAAGCTGTCAACGGCGCTCTGGCCGTATTCGTAGTTGGGCGCAATCGTGGCCCAGCGCTTGGCGGGCATCTTGGCCGCCTCTTCCACCAGCATGGCCGCCTGCATGTAGGTGCTGGGGCGCACGCGGAAGGTGTAGCGGTTGCCTTTTTCCCAGACCAGCGCATCGGTCAATGGTTCGCTGGCGATATAAACGCGTTTGTTTTTCTGCGCAAAATCGCTAAGGGCCAGCCCGACGTTGGACAGAAAGCCACCGGCCAGCACATCGACCTTCTCGCGCGACGTGAGTTCGATGGCATGGCGCAGCGCTTCTTCGGGCTTGCCTACATCGTCGCGGGCAATCACTTCGACCTTGCGGCCCAGCAGGCCACCGGCGGCGTTGACTTCTTCCACGGCCAGTTGCCAGCCCTGGCGGTAAGGCAGGGTGAACTGCGGAATGGTCGAATAGCTGTTGATCTCGCCAATCTTGATGGGCACATCCGAGGCGGCCTGCGTGGACAGGGCGGTCGCCAGCCACAGGCTGCCCAGCAACACAGATTTTGAAAATTTCAAGATTTTTCTCCAGAAGTAAAACAATTCGGCTGTCGGGTGTTTGAAACGGCCAAGCCAACCCGAAAAAAACTGACTGTACCGCGCGCCGCGCCACTTTCGTGGCGCGCCATCATGAATCTGGCATTGTGTTTGCCTGACCGGAGGTCAACAGGCCTGCAAACACGCCTGAGGCTGGATAAATATGCTTATGCGCATAAAGGAAGAACAAAACGATAGTTTGAATTCATAAACAGCGCCGTTACATTCTCGGCCTTATGCATGAATTCGCTTTTGTCTTTGCCGGTTTTTTCGTGGGCCTGGTGGTCGGGCTGACTGGCGTGGGTGGCGGATCGCTGATGACGCCGCTGCTGATCTTCGTGTTTGGCGTCAAGCCGCACTTGGCCATTGGAACCGACTTGCTGTTTGCTGCCTTCACCAAGATGGGCGGCACGGTCAGCCTGGCGCGCGCCCGGGTGATTGACTGTCGCATCGTTGGACAAACCGCGCTGGGCAGCATTCAGGCGTCTCTGGTCACGCTGTAT
>JBBSRS010000281.1:0-4173 GCA_038242795.1 Burkholderiales bacterium | reverse complement strand
GGAACGCGCCGAGTTGCTGGCTGTCAATGGCGCCATCTTCACAGCGCAGGGCAAGGCGCTCAACGACGTCGCCAGCCGCGACGTCAAGGTGCTGGTGGTTGGCAACCCTGCCAACACCAATGCCTACATCGCCATGAAGAGTGCGCCTGACCTGCCGCGCAAGAATTTCACCGCCATGCTGCGCCTAGACCACAACCGCGCTGCCAGCCAGATCGCTGCCAAGACCGGCAAGGCTGTGGCCGACATTGAAAAATTGACGGTTTGGGGCAACCACTCGCCCACCATGTACGCCGACTACCGCTTTGCCACCATCAACGGCGAGAGCGTCGCCCAGATGATCAACGACCAGGAATGGAACGCCAACACGTTCTTGCCGACCGTCGGCAAACGCGGCGCTGCCATCATCGAAGCGCGTGGTTCCTCTTCGGCTGCCTCGGCTGCCAACGCCGCCATCGACCACATGCGCGACTGGGCGCTGGGCACCAATGGCCAATGGGTGACGATGGGCATTCCTTCGGATGGCCAGTACGGCATTCCAAAAGACACGATGTTCGGCTTTCCCGTGACCTGCGAAAACGGCGAATACAAGCTTGTCGAAGGTCTGGAAATCGACGCATTCAGCCAGGAACGCATCAACAAGACGCTGGAAGAGCTGCAGGGCGAGCAGGCCGGCGTCGCTCACCTTCTGTAAAAGCCTGCAGGCGAATCGGGGGCAGCAGGCAACATCCTTGTGATGCGCATGCCGCTCCCGAGCCACTCGCGGCAGACCACAGAACCGATTTTATTCAATGAACCATCCGCGCGAAGTTCTCCTCGGCGCCCAGGCTGCAACCGCTTTTTTGCCCGTTTGCGACCATTACAGCGGCGTGGAAGCGCGGATGCGCAAAAGCCTGCAATTGCAGGCTGATATGACCGAGGAGTTCGGTGCCTGCGTGTTCGACGTGACGCTGGATTGCGAAGACGGCGCGCCGGTCGGCGGCGAAGCCGACCATGCCTGCATGGTGGTGGCGCTCGCCGAACGGGCCAGCGACCAGGCCCGCGTCGCCGTGCGTGTGCATGCGGTTGACCACCCCGCATTCCACTCCGACATGGCCGTGATTGCCGGCAAGCTTGCACACCGGCTTTGCCACATCATGATTCCCAAGGTCGAGTCCGTCGACGACGTGATCAAAGCCGAAAAGGCGCTGCTGGCTGCATCCGCCGTGGATTTGCCCCTGCATGTACTGATCGAGTCCCCCTTGGCCGTGCGCAACGCCTTTGACATTGCCGCGCACCCCCGGGTTCAGTCGCTCAGCTTTGGCCTGATGGATTTTGTTTCAAGCCATGGGGGTGCCATTCCCGCCGATGGCATGAGCAGCCAGGGACAGTTCACCCATCCGCTGGTGGTGCGCGCCAAGCTCGAAATCGCCTCTGCCTGCCATGCCTTTGGCAAGGTGCCTTCGCATTGCGTGGTGACGGAATTCAACGATGCGGCTGCCATGACGCTCGCTGCGCGGCGTGCCTCGCGTGAACTCGGCTATACCCGCATGTGGAGCATTCATCCAAATCAGATACGCTCCATCCTGGCGGCTTTTGCCCCGAGCGAAGCCGAAATTGAAGATGCTTCCAAAATAATAGCTGCTGGTGCTCGTGTAGATTGGGCTCCTACCAGTTTTGACGGTAAATTGCATGACCGTGCGAGTTACCGCTATTTCTGGCAGGTGCTGGAACGAGCCCATCAGACCGGGAGCGCACTGCCGCCTGAAGCCCAAACTTACTTTATGGATGCTCCCGCATGAGCGCCAACACACCGACGAGAACTCGCATGAAAAACCAACCTTTCGCCACCCTTGCAGCCGCGCTGGCTGCCGCTTTGCTTTTGGCCGCTGCGCCCATGGCGCAGGCCGAAACCGCCAAGAAGTCCGACAAGGCTGAAACAGCCAAGGCAAGCGCTGCCAAGCCTGCTGCCACCAAGACCGCAGCGGCCAAGGCCGACAAGCCTGCAGTCAAGAAGAAGGCAGAAAAAAAACCAAAGGTTTCTGCCAGTCGCACCAGCCTCAAGAGTGCCGCTGTCAACGTGGCGGCCGGTATCCAGGCGGCCGAGGCGGCCATGACACCGGCTGAACTGGCAATTGCGGAGCGGGTGCAGGTGGGCAAGATGCCATGCGAGCTGGGCGCCTCGGTCACCCTGACCGCCGACGCCAAGAATCCTGGCTATTTCGACATGCAGGGCAAGAACTTCAGCTACCGCATGTTTCCGGTGGCCACCTCCACCGGTGCCATTCGCCTGGAAGACCAGAAGGCGGGCGCAGTGTGGCTGCAACTGGCCAACAAGTCCATGCTGATGAGCCAGAAGCAGGGTATTCGACTGGCTGATGAATGCACAAGCCCGGCGCAACTTGAAGTGGCCCAGAACCTCAAGCTGAATCCGCCCGCGAGCATTCTGGATGCGCTGCCTCCGGTGGTTGCCAATCCGGTCACTGTCAAGTAAACACCGTCTTTTTCGTCACCACGATTTCCAATCACTTCAACCCAAGGGTAGCCATGTCATCCGAGTTCCTGAAAACTTACCGCAACCATGTCGCAGAACGTGCCGCTTTGGGCATTCCGCCATTGCCTTTGTCGGCCCAGCAGACCGGCGAGGTCATTGAACTGTTGAAGAACCCACCCACCGGCGAAGAGACCTTTTTGCTGGACCTGATCACCCACCGCGTTCCGGCCGGTGTCGATGCCGCCGCCAAGGTCAAGGCCAGCTACCTGGCTGCCGTGGCCCACGGCAGTGAAAAATGCGCGTTGATCTCGCGTGAAAAAGCCACCCAATTGTTGGGCACCATGCTGGGCGGCTACAACATCAGCCCGATGATCGCCTTGCTGGACGACGCTGAAGACAGCGTGGCCTCGCAAGCGGCCAGCGGCCTGAAGAACACCCTGCTGATGTTCGACCAGTTCCACGATGTTCAGGAAAAGGCCGAAAAGGGCAACAAGTACGCCAAAGCCGTGCTGCAAAGCTGGGCCGATGCCGAGTGGTTCACCAGCCGCCCCGAAGTGCCAGCGTCCATCACGCTGACCATTTTCAAAGTCGCGGGCGAAATCAACACCGACGACCTGTCGCCCGCGCCTGACGCGTGGAGCCGCCCCGACATTCCACTGCATGCGCTGGCGATGCACAAGAATGCCCGTCCCGGTGTCGTCCCTGAAGAAGACGGCAAACGCGGCCCGGTGAAGTTCATCGAAGAACTCAAGGCCAAGGGCAACCTGGTGGCCTACGTCGGCGACGTGGTCGGCACCGGCTCTTCCCGCAAGTCCGCCACCAACTCGGTGCTGTGGTTCACCGGCGAAGACATTCCCTTCGTGCCGAACAAGCGTTTTGGCGGCGTCTGCCTGGGCTCGAAAATCGCCCCGATTTTCTACAACACCATGGAAGACTCCGGCGCGCTGCCGATCGAGCTCGACGTGTCGCAAATGAACATGGGCGATGTGGTCGAACTGCGCCCTTATGACGGCAAGGCGCTGAAAAACGGTGAAGTGATTGCCGAATTCAAGCTGAAAAGCGAGGTGCTGTTCGACGAAGTGCGCGCCGGCGGCCGCATTCCGCTGATCGTCGGCCGTGGCCTGACCGCCAAGGCGCGCTTTGCCCTGGGTCTGCCGGTCTCGACGCTGTTTCGCCTGCCGCAAAACCCCGAAGCCACCGAGCGAGGCTTCACGCTGGCGCAAAAGATGGTCGGCCGCGCGGTCGACCTGCCCGAAGGCCAGGGCGTTCGTCCCGGCACCTACTGCGAACCCAAGATGACCTCGGTCGGCTCGCAGGACACCACCGGCCCGATGACCCGCGACGAGTTGAAAGACCTGGCCTGCCTGGGCTTTTCCGCTGACCTGGTCATGCAGTCGTTCTGCCACACCGCCGCCTACCCCAAGCCGGTCGATGTGAAGATGCACCACGAACTGCCTGACTTCATGAGCGACCGGGGCGGCATTCCGCTGCGTCCGGGCGACGGCATCATCCACAGCTGGCTCAACCGCATGCTGCTGCCCGATACCGTCGGCACTGGCGGTGACAGCCACACGCGTTTCCCCATCGGCGTCAGCTTCCCAGCCGGCTCAGGTCTGGTGGCGTTTGGCGCGGCCACTGGCGTCATGCCGCTGGACATGCCCGAGTCGGTGCTGGTGCGCTTCAAGGGCGAGATGCAGCCCGGC
>JBBSRS010000280.1:0-4193 GCA_038242795.1 Burkholderiales bacterium | reverse complement strand
TCCGAGCCCGAGGTCTGGATCGTCATGCGCGACAGCGTCGGATCTTCGGTTGGCGCGACAGTCAGGCTCTCAATGTTGTAGCCACGGGCAGAAAACAGGCCGACGACACGCGAAAGAGCGCCTGGCTCGTTTTCCAGCAAAACTGCAATGATGTGTTTCATATAGATAGATTCCTCTTTTCGCTGCCCTCCCCTGCGCACGGTAATGCGCAGACTTGGCAGGCAATAGATTCGTCAGTTGACGGGGTGAATGAAAAAGCGAAAGATGGATGCGGTCAGAGGTCTTCCGAGCCCAGCAGCATTTCCGTGATGCCCTTGCCGGCCTTGACCATCGGAAACACGTTTTCCGTGGGATCGGTCCGGAAGTCCATGAACACGGTGCGGTCCTTGAGCTTGCGCGCTTCGCGCAGGGCCGGCTCCACATCGCCCGGCTTTTCGATCAGCATGCCGACGTGGCCATAGGCTTCGGCGAGCTTGACGAAATTGGGCAGCGCGTCCATGTAGCTGCTGCTGTAGCGGCCGGAATATTCGATTTCCTGCCACTGTCGCACCATGCCGAGGTAGCGGTTGTTGAGCGAAATGATCTTGATCGGTGTGTTGTACTGCAGGCACGTCGAGAGTTCCTGGATGCACATCTGCACCGAGCCTTCGCCAGTGATACAGAACACTTCCGAATCCGGCTTGGCCAGCTTGATGCCCATGGCGTACGGAATACCCACGCCCATGGTGCCCAGGCCACCGGAGTTGATCCAGCGGCGCGGCTCATCGAACTTGTAGTACTGCGCAGCCCACATCTGGTGCTGGCCCACATCGGACGTGATGTAGGTATCCGCATCCTTGGTCATGTTCCAGAGCGTCTCCACCACATACTGCGGCTTGATGACATCCCCGGTGCCCATGCTGTACTTCATGCAATCGCGCGATCGCCACGCGTCAATCGTGCTCCACCAGCCGCCCAGCGCATCGGCATCAGGCTTGAGGCCCGACTCGCGAATCATGGCGATCAGTTCGGTCAGCACATCCTTGACATCACCCACAATGGGAATGTCGACTTTCACGCGCTTGGAAATGCTCGAAGGGTCGATATCGATGTGGATGATCTTGCGTTCATTCTGGGCAAAATGCTTCGGGTTGCCGATCACGCGGTCGTCAAAACGCGCGCCAACGGCCAGCAGCACGTCACAATTCTGCATCGCATTGTTGGCTTCCAGCGTGCCGTGCATGCCCAGCATGCCCAAAAACTTCTTGTCACTGGCCGGGTAGGCGCCCAGACCCATCAGCGTGTTGGTGCAGGGGTAGCCCAGCATGTCCACCAGGGTGCGGAGTTCCTGCGAAGCATTGCTGAGCAACACGCCGCCACCGGTGTAGATGTAAGGACGCTTCGCCGCCATCAGCAAGTGCAAGGCCTTGCGGATCTGGCCGGCGTGACCTTTGCGAACCGGGTTGTAGGAACGCATCTCGACGGTTTTTGGATAGCCGGTATAAAGTGCCTTGTTGAACGAGACGTCCTTGGGCACATCCACCACCACCGGACCGGGGCGACCGGTGCGGGCAATGTGAAAAGCCTTTTTCATGGTTTCTGCCATGTCGCGCACGTCCTTGACCAGGAAATTGTGCTTGACGATGGGGCGGGTGATGCCCACGGTGTCGCACTCCTGGAAAGCATCCAGGCCAATCGCGGCCGTCGGCACCTGACCACTGATGATGACCATGGGGATGCTGTCCATGTAGGCCGTCGCAATGCCGGTCACGGCATTCGTCAGGCCAGGACCCGAGGTGACCAGCGCCACGCCGACATCGCCAGTGGCGCGCGCATAGCCATCGGCCGCATGCACGGCCGCCTGCTCGTGGCGCACCAGCACATGCTGGATCGTGTCCTGCTTGTAGAAAGCATCGTAAATATGAAGAACTGCGCCGCCCGGATAGCCCCAGATGTGCTTGACACCTTCTGCTTGAAGGGCCTTCACGAGGATTTCGGCGCCCCGGAGTTCCTGAGAATGGGTTTGGGCAGATGCTGCCGCTGCGGAAGCGATTTCCGCCTTTGTGATTTCCATGATGAACCTTTGTGAATTTCTCTAACGAAATACCTAGGGTGCCTCTTGGCTCGCTCTTGTGAAGCCGCGTCGAGACTTGAGGCCAAAACCATAAGCAGAAACATAATCCGCCGAGCCATGACCCGTTTGCCTTTTGATGTGCAGGCAGCATTATGACACCGCGCGCATCTTGTCGGCCATCATGCGCCTGCCAGTGCGAAGACGTCAGGTGTGGGGAAGGCGCAAACCCAATGCGATAATTTCAAACTGGCCCTGGGCCGAAGCCCATTCAACGACACATCAAGTCCTGGGCACACTGACAACACTGGACAACCGGGACTCACCGTTGGCAACAGAACAAGAACTTTCCGACTTTTTGAAAAGCGTTGAAAAACGGGCTTTCAAGCGCAGCATTTACCACGTCCGCGACGAAGAAGCAGCGCTTGATATTGTTCAGGACAGCATGATGAAACTGGCCCAGCATTACGGGGACAAGCCGGCGGCAGAACTGCCCATGCTGTTTCAGCGAATTCTTTCCAACACGACCCTCGACTGGTTCCGACGCCGGAAGACACGTAACGCTCTTTTTTCCAACATGAGCGAATTTTCTTCCTCCGGAGACGATGGGGATTTCGATCTTCTGGAAACTTTGGAGAGCCTGACCAACTCTGAAGGGACTGAAAGTGCGCAGGACGCCACTGAACGGGCTCAGATTTTGCATGCGATCGAAGTCCAGATTCAGGCATTGCCAGACCGTCAACGGGAAGCCTTTCTGATGCGTTACTGGGAGGAAATGGATGTGGCTGAAACAGCCGCCGCCATGGGTTGCTCGGAAGGCAGCGTCAAAACACACTGTTCCCGCGCAGTTCACGCCCTCAGCAAAGCACTGAGCGCCAAAGGAATCAAACTATGAAAATTTTGTCCCAGAAAAGATCGACCAACCTGCAGGACCGCTTTGGTCTCAAAACGGCGTCCTATCTGTCGGCCGGTTCGGCCGAGCTGCCCCATGACATCTCCGAACGCTTGCGGTCGGCCCGCGTCCAAGCGGTTTCCCAGCGCAAGATCACCACAACTCAAACGGCAGGCGGCGTGGTCAACGCAGGCGGCAGTGCGGCACTGACCTGGGGGTCGGGTGAAGGCTGGAACTGGTGGAGCCGGATTGGCTTGGTGCTGCCCCTGGTGGCACTGGTTGTCGGGCTCTTGACCATCAACTCATTTCAAAGTGACAACCGGACGCAGGAATTGGCCGAAGTGGATGCGGCCCTGCTGACAGATGACTTGCCGCCGGCCGCATTTGCAGACCCGGGTTTTGTCCAGTTCCTTAAAACTGCACGTCAGTCTGCCAGCGCCCAATAATGCGACCTGCTGATTTTTCACTGTTCCTGACTTTGGGCGATTGGAATGACCCAATGGCCCGCCTGCCAGTGACCCCGACGCGTTCAGTCCTGATAGGCCTGTCTGTTTCTGTACTTTTGACCTGGGCACCCGTTGTTTCGTCACAGATTCAGCGACCGTCACCTCCGGCCAGTGCGCCGACTTCGGGCAAAACCACAGCACCCGGTCCCGCCTGGTCCCAATTGACACCAATGCAGCAGCAGGCCTTGGCGCCCCTGGCGTCCAGTTGGAACACCAGCATGAGCGAGCCGCAAAAACGCAAGTGGCTGGAGATTTCGAAAAATTACGCGGCGCTCACGCCCCAGGCCCAAGCCACGCTGAACAGCCGCATGAACGAGTGGGTTGCGCTCAGTCCGCAGCAGCGCGCCCAGGCACGGCTCAATTTTGGCAAGACGCTGGAGTTGTCCAGGCAACTGACGCCAGAAGAAAAAAAGGCCAAATGGGAAGCCTACCAAGCCTTGAGTCCTGAAGAAAAACAAAAACTGGCCGCCACTGCCAGCCCGAAGCCAAGCGGCGCAGCCACTGCCGTGAAGCCCGTGGCGCCGCAAAAGCTGACCATTGTTCCTCGACAGCCGGCCAGCCAGCAGGTTTTGAAACCTGCACCTAAAATCGACCCGTTGCCTGCGACCGCGGTGCCGGCTCCGACAGCGCTGCCAGCGCCGGCCAACGACTCGGCCCAATAAGGCCCCGGGCTCGGCCAGGCCTAACGGGGGGTTTTGTCGGGGTAGTTGGCGCAGCGGGTTTGGGTCCGCATTCCCTATTAAGT
>JBBSRS010000279.1:0-4204 GCA_038242795.1 Burkholderiales bacterium | reverse complement strand
GGTGGCCGCGTCCATCATCTCGGTGCGGTTGGGTCCGGCATTGACATGGCAATGCACGCAACTCTGGTTGCATTTGTAGCCCAGGTTGACCTGCAACGTGTCCAGGCGCGCCCGGTCAATCGCCGGAAAGTGGATTTTTTTCAGCAGGGGTAAGGTAGCGTGCATACATCAATAGGTCGTTGTGCGGCTGAAAAGTTCAGCTCAGCAGCGCGGCAAGTCGGGCGCGCACTTCGGGCGTCATGTCGCCGGGCTGCGTCACCAGCGCGTTTTGAAGCGCTGTGTGCGCTTCGCTCACGGGTTGCTCGGTGCCCAGCAGGCGGATGGCTTCAGCCGCCACTTGCTGCGCCCGGCCCGCGTTCTTGAACAGGTTGGCCAACGCCATGTTCGCCGTCACCTGCGCCTCGCGCGGGTGCCAGCAGTCAAAGTCGGTCACAAGCGCCAGCGTGGTGTAGGCGATTTGCGCCTCTCTAGCCAGCTTGGCCTCGGGCATGTTGGTCATGCCGATCACGCCGCCGCCCATGCTGCGGTACCACCTCGATTCGGCCAGGCTGGAAAACTGCGGGCCTTCGATGCACACATAGGTGCCGCCTTCGTGCAGCGCCACGCCGTGGCCGGGCGCTTCACGCGCCAGCACATTGCGCACCGCCTGCGCCAGCACACCGGCGGTGGCCGGGCAGACCGGCTGCGCCATCGACACATGGGCCACCGCGCCCTGGCCAAAAAATGTGCTGTCGCGGCGTTTGGTCAGGTCGATGAACTGGTCGGGCAGCACCATGTCGAGTGGCCGGAACTCTTCTTTCAGCGAACCCACGGCGGACACCGACAGCAAATAGCGCACGCCCAGCTGCTTCATGGCGTGGATGTTGGCGCGGTAGGGAACCTCGAAAGGCAGCAGGCGGTGGCCGCGCGCGTGCCGGGCCAGAAAGGCCACCGGCACGCCGTGCACGCGGCCGGTGACCAGCACGTCGGACGGGGCGCCAAATGGCGTGTCCATCACCTGCTCCTGCGCACCTTCCAGCGCGTCCATCTGGTAAAGGCCACTGCCTCCGATGATGCCGACCAATGCCTGATTCATGCTTAAATTCCTGGTTGAAGTTGGACTGCGGGAGCCCCGAGACAGGGCAGGGGTCGGTCAGCCCCCGATTCTGTCCGAGTTTTCAAGAAGACAGACGGTTCCCGAGCCGAAGTCCCTTTGCGTCGTTGGTTGACGAAACGGACTTCTCCCTACAGGGCGAATCGTTTTGTTTGGTCAGAATCAGGGATCGGTCCGACGCAAGCACCAGCACAGCCAACAGCCCAAACCCCAAGGACCTCCGTGAACCTCCGCAAATTTCTGATCGCCGCGCTGCTGCTGGCAGGCGTCGTTGCTTTTTTTGTGCTGGACCTGGGCCGGTACTTCAGCCTGGCGTTCCTCAAGGACAGCCAGGCTTCATTCGCTGCGCTGTTCGATGAAAAACCGGTGATGGTGACGCTGGTGTTTTTCGCGGTCTATGTGGCCGTCACCGCGCTGTCGCTGCCGGGCGCGGCCATTTTGACGCTGGCGGGCGGCGCCAGTTTCGGGCTGGTGTGGGGCACGGTGGTGGTGTCGTTTGCCTCGGCCATTGGCGCCACGCTGGCCATGCTGGCGGCGCGTTACCTGCTGCGCGATGCCATTCAGGCGCGTTTTGGCCGGCGGCTGGACGACATCAACAAGGGCATCGACAGGGAAGGGGCGTTCTATCTTTTTTCCCTGCGCCTGATCCCGGTCGTGCCGTTTTTTGCGCTCAATTTGCTGATGGGCCTGACGCGCATCAAGACCTGGACCTATTTCTGGGTGAGCCAGATTGGCATGCTGGCGGGCACGGTGGCGTATGTGAACGCGGGCACGCAAATCGCCAGGATCGACTCGCTGAAGTCGATCTTGTCGCCGGGGCTGATCGGCTCGTTCGTTCTGCTGGGGTTGCTGCCGCTGGCTGTCAACAAGGGGCTGGGATTCTTCAAGCGCCGCAAGGTCTATGCGCGCTGGAAGGGCGTGCGGCCGTCCAGTTTCGACCGCAACCTGGTGGTGATCGGCGCCGGTGCGGGCGGGCTGGTGTCGGCTTATATAGCCGCCGTGGTCAAGGCCAAGGTGACACTGGTCGAAGCGCACAAGATGGGCGGCGACTGCCTGAACTACGGCTGCGTGCCGTCCAAGGCGCTGATCCGCAGCGCCAGGCTGGCGCACCAGATGCGGCACGGCGCCAACTACGGCTTGAGCGACAGCCAGCCGGCGTTCAGCTTCAAGGCCGTGATGCAACGGATTCAGGATGTGATCCGCGCCATTGCGCCGCACGACAGCGTGGAGCGCTACGCTGGGCTGGGCGTCGAGGTGCTGCAGGGCCACGCCCGCATCGTCAACCCGTGGACGGTGGAAATTGCGCTGAACGAGGGCGGCACGCAAACGCTCACCACCCGCAGCATCGTGATCGCGGCGGGCGCCCGGCCTGTCGTGCCGCCGCTGCCGGGCCTGGACGAGGTGGGCTATGTCACCAGCGACACGCTGTGGGACGTGTTTGGCCAGCTGGACGCTGTGCCGCGTCGCCTGGTGGTGATGGGCGGCGGGCCGATTGGGTGTGAACTGGCGCAGGCTTTTGCGCGGCTGGGCGCAGACGTCACCCAGGTGGAAAAGGGGCCATGCCTGCTGAGCCGCGAGGACGAGGAAGTGTCGGCGCTGGCCCGTGACGCCTTGGCCGCCGACGGCGTGCAGGTATTGACCGGCCACGAGGCGCTGCGCTGCGAGAAGGTGGACGGTGTGAAAACCCTGGTCGTTGCGCACCAGGGCATTGAAAAGCGCATCGAATTCGACCAGCTTCTCTGTGCCGTGGGCCGTGCGGCGCGCCTGAGCGGCTATGGGCTGGAAGAACTCGGCATTTCGACCGAGCGCACCGTGCCCACCAACGACTATCTGCAAACCATTTACCCGAATATCTATGCGGCGGGCGACGTGGCCGGGCCGTACCAGCTGACGCATGTGGCGGCGCACCAGGCCTGGTATGCCGCCGTCAATGCACTGTTTGGCGAGTTCAGGCTGTTCAAGGCCGACTATTCGGTGATTCCTTGGACCACCTTCATTGACCCGGAAGTCGCCCGCGTCGGCCTGAGTGAAGCCGAGGCAAAGGAACAAGGCGTGGCCTGTGAGGTCACGAAATACAACCTTGACGACCTGGACCGCGCCATTGCCGACAGCGAGGCACGCGGTTTCGTCAAGGTGCTGACCGTGCCGGGCAAGGACAAGATCCTCGGCGTCACCCTCGTCGGCACCCACGCCGGCGATCTGCTGGCCGAGTACGTGCTGGCGATGCGGCACGGCCTGGGGCTCAACAAGATTCTCTCGACCATCCACACCTACCCAACCTTGTCGGAAGCCAACAAATACGCGGCCGGTGAATGGAAGCGCGCGCACCAGCCGGTGCGGCTGCTGGAATGGGTGCGCAAATACCACGACTGGAAACGAAGCTGACATGACACTGCATCCCGCCGCAAGGCGCCTTCCGTCTTTTTATACCACTATGCTTTTGATAGCTGCTAGTGCCCTGTGGCTATGCGCAAAACCGGTATTTGCCGAAGATGCTGCCGCCATGGCGGCAACCGCGGTGAGCCTGCATCCTTTTTCAGCGGCCAGTGGTGCCGTGCCGCCCGCGCCCTGGCGCGTGGTCGGCCTGCCCAAGGCTGACAAGCCCTTGACCCGCTTTGAACTGGTGCCCCTGGACGGGCGTCAGGTGCTGCGGGTGCAGACCGACCATTCCTATGCCAACCTGGTGCATGACCTGCCGGACCTTGCCGCAGCGCCTGGCATGAAACTGCGCTGGCGCTGGCGGCTCGACCAGCCGCTGCGCGGGACCGACCTGCGGCAGCGGGCTGGCGACGACACGCCGCTCAAGGTCTGCGCCCTGTTCAACATGCCGCTGGAGCAGCTCGGTTTTGTCGAGCGCAACCTGATGCGTGTCGCCCGTTCAGTCAGCGGCGAAAACCTGCCTGCCGCCACCTTGTGCTATGTCTGGGACGCTAGACTGGCCGCCGGAACCCTGCTTGACAACGCTTTCACGCATCGCATGCGCATGATCGTGGTGGACAGCGGCGAGTTGCATCTGGGCCAGTGGGTGACGCACACGCAAGACCTGGCGGCCGACTTTCAGCGCGCCTTCGGCAAGGAATCCGCGGCCGTGCCCCCCTTGCACGGCGTGCT
>JBBSRS010000278.1:0-4217 GCA_038242795.1 Burkholderiales bacterium | reverse complement strand
GGATGCAGCCAGCGCTCTTCGTTGGCATCCTTCAGCAGCAGTCGCGGCTTTGTGCCAAAGCCCTCCTGGTGGGGAATCACATCGGCCAGCACCCAGCGCCAGGGTTGCCAGACGTTGTCGATGCGCTCGCGGCGCATGACCACGGCGACATCCATGCACGGGCGGCGAAGCGCTTCATCAGTCTCGGGGGACTGCATCAAAAAATCACTCATTTGGCGAGTGTACGGTGGGATTCATGCCCACAGCCATCAAGGTCTTTTTCCCGGCATCCGTCTGCGGTAGCATGGCAGGCCGGCTTGCGTACCTTAAACCCTTGCCGGCAAATCCCATCGGCAAAATGTATTTTTGGCTGGAGATTCAATGAGCCTTCAAACGTATTCCCGCAGGGGCTGCGGTCAATTGCTGGGATGCATGACGCTGCTGGCGTTTGCTGGCTGCGCGACCCGGCCCGTCCCCGTTGCGCGCTCCCCGAATGCTTCCCGCACGGGAGGTGAAATCGCGTTGTTTGCGCTGTCGCTGCTGGACATGCCTTATGTTTCAGGCGGTCGTGGCCCAGCCACAGGATTCGACTGCTCCGGGCTGGTTTCACATGTCTACCTTGAAGCCGCCGGCATCCCGCTGCGCGGAAGCGCTGCGTCCATGGCCAAGGCCGCCCGCCCGGTCAATCCGGCCGACTTGATGGCCAGCGATTTGGTATTTTTCAACACATTGGGTTATTCGTTTTCGCATGTCGGCATTTATGTGGGGGACGGGCGCTTCGTGCATGCCAGCAACCCGCGGACCGGCGTGAGAACCGACCGGCTGGACAGCAAATACTATGCAACGCGGTTTGAGGGGGCGAAAACAGTATTGGGCTGACAGCCCTTCGTTGACTGCCGGGTCTTCGAGACCCGCATCCATTGAATGCTGCAAAAAACGCATTAAAAAACCCGCAACTTGGGCACCTGTACGGTCGCCGTTTGCGGGTTTCAAGAACGGCTCAAGCAGCCGGCAAAAGGATTATTTTGGCATCAAGACAGTATCGATAGCGTGAATAACACCATTGCTGGCACCCACATCAGCAGATACAACTTTAGCGCCGTTGACAGTGACGCCACCCTCCGTTGCCATGGCTACATCGGTGCCTTGCACGGTTTTGACATGGCCAGCTTTCACATCAGCAGCCATCACCTTGCCAGACACCACATGATAGGTCAGCACTTTGGTCAGCGCGTCCTTGTCAGCCAGCAGTCCCTCGAGCGTTGCTTTCGGAATTTTGGCAAAGGCCTCGTCCGTTGGCGCAAAAACAGTGAAGGGGCCTGCACCTTTGAGTGTTTCCACCAGACCAGCTGCTTTTACAGCCGCGACCAGTGTTGAAAAATTTCCTGCTGCTACGGCACTATCGACGATGTCGTGAGTGGTTGTCATGATGATGTACCTAGATCAGATTAACGCCGAGGAGCCGGCGTGCGCTGAGTCTAGTGCGCACTTCAGGAAAAATTTGTACTTAGGGTTATAGGGAAATACCAAGAGTCTTAACGAGGCAGGGTCACGGATTACCTTGAAAATCAGACAAAGGCCGGCTAGCCTCTTGCATTCGTTTCATTCACTATTCCGTGCAGCTGCACGGCCTGCGCGAGACAATTGCTTTAGAAAAACAAGTAAACAGCACATCAGCTGCCCTGTCCTCAGGACTAATCACGTCGCAGCAGCTGCGGTGCTTTGTGATCAATGGCCACCACACAGCGCATGGATTCTGTAATTTTTTTAACAGGATCACGCGTTTTTCCACGTCGGTAATCCATGCGAGTTACGGCGCTTTGTACATACCAGCAATTCGCACACTGACCTGAGAACCTACAGGCTCGACAAAGCGTGTAGCGCGGTCCGCTTTAAAACAAAAAAAACGGTGCGGCGCTGAACGCGCTTCCGAAGCGCTAAATCGTCTTCATCCTGAACGACTGATACAGGCAACATACCGGCTCCCTTTTGAAGACCAGTGGGCTTGGACCTCTGATACCCGCCATGGTGGGTATCCAGAGTTTTGAACAATGACCAGAATGCTCGAACCCTGGATTGGCAAAAAACAGACTGCCGCCTTGCAGGTCAGAGCGGTTCCGCGTTGAAGAGCACTACCAAATTAACAGCACGCCAGAGCAGTTTCATGTGTACGCCTCACGGGTTTTAATCTCAGGGGTGTTGCATTTCTGACTAGAGCAGGCCAGACAAAGTCCAATTTTTTGGCTGAATATTCGTGGATCGCGGGTCAACCAGCCGTGGGCAGTGGCGACCAGAACGGCCTCTCGATGCGCGCCGTGTCCACCACCACCAGATAGCGCCCCGGCGACGATACGGGCGTTCGGTCCTTTCGCAGCACCCACAGCGTGTCACCGTTGGCCAGCGCACGGTCGTAGTCTTCATCAAGCAGGCCGTGGCGGTCGATGAAGTCATTGAGCGTTGCCGGAATGCGCACACAGCCTTCGGACTGCGCCGTGCCCAGGCGGGGCTCCGCCAGCACCGGGTCGGTCGAATGCATTTGCAGCCGCAGCTTGCCCATTGACCCGTCGCCCCAGCCGCGTGGCGACTCGATCCAGCCAAAGTCATAAATCCGCCTGCCTTTGACGCCGTAACCCCGAAAACCAAGCTTGTTTTTCGTGCCCTCGGCGCGCAAGTCCGGGTTCGCCAGCGAATGGTCAAACACCCCCAGCGGCGTCAGAAAATGTTCATAGCGGCCCGGCAGGCCGGTCGACACCGGCGAGGCCCCGATGAATTGCCAGCCATGCTCGGCCGATCCCCAATAGAGCAACGCCGCCTGCACATTCGGGCTGCGGTCCACCAGCACGATGAATTGCGGCGCGGTCGGCGTCACTTGCGCTGCAGCCAGCGCGTCTTGCAGGCGCGCGGCATACGCCCCCTGCTCGTCGTCGGGAACCAGCAGGCGTGAAGCCACCTGCTGCGCAAACTCGGCGGCCAGCGGCACCGGGGTGGCAATCGCCACGTCATTCGGCAGCAGGCTTGAAGCCGACGCCGCAGCGCTCAGGCTCCAGCCCAGAAAAGCGCCCAGAGAAAGCACCGCAGACCGTCTGGACAAACCGCCACACGGTACCCGTCCGGCGCGCGTTATTGACCGGAAAGCCAGGTCAATCGCGGCCGTGAGCTGTCTATTTTTGCGGCTTAGCGTGCCGGGAAGTCCAGTTTTCATACGCTCGATTGTGCGTGTACACCGCATGCAAAGCGGCAACGCAGGATGCCGTGAACCAGAAAAATCCAAAGCCCGATCACACCTTGCCAAACCGGCCTCACACGACCCTTGGCCCCGCCCAGCAGCCGCTCATCAGGCCTTCGGGCTTTTGCCGGGCCGTGACCTGCGCGCTGGATTCCCAGGCGTCCAGCTGGACATTCAGGCCGGCATACACGCCATAGCCTGCGCCTGCACGGATTTCATCCCCTGCAGACAAGCTTTCGCCGGCCTTGATGGATCCATTCGCGTGAATGGATTCGCCGGACTTGATGCCCCAGCCGGCTTCCAGGTGCATGCCGCCGCTGACGGCCCCGCCGGCCAGTATGCCTTGCCCGGCGCGGATGCTGTCAGCGCCGACGATCGCGCCGCCGGCATTCAGCCCCTTGCCACATTCGAGCAGCCCGTGAACGATCAGGTCTTGCCCGACAAAGGCATTGCCCTGCAAGGACAGCTTGCCGTGGCAGATCAGGTCCCAGGCGGCGCGCATGTCGCCCCCGCAAACCAGCGCTTCCTGAACCTCAATGCCCCAATCGGCCCGGACGCCGCCGCCCGCCTGGAGCGTGCCGCCGCTGTGGATGCTGCCGGCCACCCGGATGTCTTCGCCCGCCACGATGGCGCGACCGGCGCGCAAACCGCCACCGGCCCGGATGGAGCGCCCGGCCTGAATCACAGTGTCGACATCGATGCCGCCTTTAACCTCCACTCTGCCGGCAAAAACAATCGCCTCAGCCCCGAGTGCGTCAACGCGCAACACCTCGTTGGTCGGGCCAAACTGCGTCAACAGCCAGCAGGCATCATCGACCCGCCCGGCACTGACCAGCGTGTCCAGCGCAGCTTGGTAACCGCTGCCATCTTCCACATTGCGGACGAACCAGCGAAAACCATCGGCGCACGGGCTCTTGGCACGGAGAAAATTTTTGGTGAATTCCATCGTCTTCAATCCCGCTCATTCATAAAGCACACGGCGCATGCGTGCTGAACACGCTCAGACGTGGCG
>JBBSRS010000277.1:0-4218 GCA_038242795.1 Burkholderiales bacterium | reverse complement strand
TGCAGTTCGGCGTTCTTGACCGCCTCTGAAATGGCCTGGCCGTAGGCGCGCGTCAGGCCGCCCGCGCCCAGCTTGATGCCGCCCCAGTAGCGCACCACCCCGGCCCGCACGATCATCAATTCCTTGTGCATCAGCACGTTGTGCATGGGCTTGGCCGCCGTGCCGGACGGCTCGCCGTCGTCGTCCAGCCCTGAATCGCCATCGCACACCAGCGCCCAGCACACATGGCAGGCGCCAGGGTGCTGCTGGCGCTGCCTGGCCAGCAGCGATTGCGCCTCGGCCCGGCTGCTTGCGGCAAACAGCATGCCGATGAAACGGCTTTTCCTGATGACGATCTCAAAGCTGACGGGTGCGGCTAACTGGTACATGGTGAGGGTCCGGGCGGATGAAAGCCAAGTATCGCACCCGGTTTTTGAGGTGGCGGGCTTTTGAGATTGCTCGCTGTTGCGCTGACCGGTTCGGCGTGGCGTTGGACACCCAATGGCTTCAGGCGCCCTTTACTTCAGGCGAATTTCAGCGTCCGGCAAGGTCCGCCATGCTTCGGCCCGTTGCGCCATGCCTGTGCGCAGGTCGTTGCCAGTGGGACTTTGGTAGGGGCGCAGGCCAAACTCGGGCAGGATGGCGAGCAGGTGGTCAAAGATATCGCCCTGCGTGCTTTCATGAACCGTCCAGGCGGTGCTGGCGGTAAAGCAGTACAGCTCGAGGGGCACACCTTCAGATGTCGATTCGAGCGTGCGAACGATCAATGTCATGTGCTGGTTGATGCAGGGGTTTGCACGCAGGTAAAGCTCGATGTAGGCGCGAAAGGTGCCGATGTTGGTCAACCGCCGTTGGTTGCCCAGAAAATCAACCTTTTCGCCCAGACGGGCGCGGGTCTGGCTGTTGAGTTCATCCAGCACCTCCCGCTTGTCGTGCAAATAGGGCCGTAGCAGCTCGATATTGCTGAGGTACGCCAGGTCGCTCTCGTCCAGAAACCGCACCGAGCCGGCGTCCAGCCGCAGCGCCCGCTTGATGCGCCGCCCGCCCGACTCGCTCATGCCGCGCCAGTTGCGGTAGCTCTCGGACATCAGCCGCCAGGTGGGAATGGTGGTGATGGTCTTGTCCCAGTTCTGCACCTTGACGGTGTGCAGCGCAATGTCGATCACATCGCCGTCGGCGCCGACCTGCGGCATTTCAATCCAGTCGCCCAGGCGCAGCATGTCGTTGGACGACAGCAGCACGCCGGCGGTGAAGGACAGGATCGTGTCCTTGAACACCAGCATCAGCACCGCCGACATGGCGCCCAGCCCCGACAGCACGATGAGGGGCGAGCGGTTGAACAGGGTGGCGGCCGCGATGATGGCGGCGGCCACCACCAGAATCAGTTTTCCCAGCTGCACATAACTCTTGATGGAGCGCACTTTCATGGCAACGGTCTGGCCGTCGCCGGCCACGTTCTGGTGTTGCGCCAGCAGCAGCGCATCGAGCATGGCGAGCAGCGACCGCATGATCTGGATCACCATGAAAGCCATGGCCACATTGCCCATCACCGTGACCACCCTGGCACTCAGGTAGGGCACGGCCTCGATGCCGACCAGAATGATCGCAAGCGGAAAAATCTGGGCCATGCAGCGCAGCGCGGCATCGGCCAGCACCACATCGGTCAGCCGTGAATTGGCCCGGCTGCGGATGCGCCGCAGAACCGGCATGAACACCAGCACCACCACGAAACGTACCACCACCGCCAGCGCCAGCAACGCCGCCAGTCCTGCAAAGGCCTGTAACCAGGGTTCTAATTTTGTGAAATAGGAAAGATTCAAGGCAAGCCCGTCGCGCTGTTGAAAAGCCGGTCAGACCGGCCAATGGGTATTTGGTTCGCAAAATAGGCCGCAAACCGGCTGAAGCGCTAAAAATCGAATAAAAATGCCTTTTACGCATAGCCGGCGTGCAACAGCAGCTATTTAAAAAATAGCAATCGTTCAAGATGGGTTCACGTGGGTCAAATCCCTGTCAAATTCAGAGTCCGGGCGTCGAATAGCTCGTGTTCTTCGGCCGCTGGGCCCAAACCTTCGTCCAAGCGCATAGGCAAATGCTAGCCTGTGCGCAAGGGCTGTGGCGGCGCTTTGGGCCCGGCAGTGCCAATGCGCTCATACTCTGAAATCACCTGCGCGCCCAGCAGCAGCAGCGTCGCGGCAATTTCAAGGCTCAGCAGGACCACGATGGCGGTGGTCAGCGAGCCATACACCAGCCCGACCTGCGACAGCGTGGCAAAGTACCAGACCAGCACATGGCGCGTCACCTCCCACAGCAGCGCAGCGGTCACGCCGCCCATCAGCGCCTTGCGCAGGGACAACTGGCCCACCGGCATCACCATATAAACCGAGGTCAGCACAAAGATTTCGCCGGTCAGGCCCAGCAGGTAAAGCAAAATGCCTGAAAACCGGCTCAGTGACCAGCTGGCGTCCAGAAATTCGATGCGCTTGTCGCCCAGCGCCTGAAAGCTTCCGGCGACCAGTGTCATCAGCAGAAACCCCAGACCCAGGCAAAAAATATAGCAATAAGGCAGCACGGCCGACACCAGGAAATGCCGCCGCCGGATCGCCACGCGGTGCAGGAAAATCACCGACATGGCGTTTTCCAGCACGGTAAAGGCCAGCGAGCTGAAAAACAGCATCGTGCACAGTAGCACCCAGCCCATGACCTCGCGGTGCGTCAGGAAATTGGTCAGTTCGTTGACAATGAACCGCGACTCGCCCGGGGCCAGCCAGCCGATGTAACGGCTCAGCGACGCCAGCAATGCGGACTGGTCGATCACATGCGAGAGCGCGATCGCAATCAGGATCAGCAGCGGCACGATCGACAGCAAGGCGTAATAGGCCACCGCACCGGCCAGCAGCAAGCCCTGGTTCGCGCGAAAGCCCTTGATAACCTGCCAGGCAAAAGCGCCAGGGTGGCGCATGACGTAGACGGCCTGCGGTTCAAGCTTCATGAAGCATTCCTGCGGTGGGGCAAAGGTCAAAAAGTGAGGAATTCATTATGTGGGGCAGGCGGCGGGGCGGACGATGCCTTCCGCCCAATCCTTTGTAGGCAGCTGTGCTTAAATTGGCTTTCAACTTCTTTTCCCCATGGCCATCCCCCAATCATTCATCCAGGAACTGCTGGCGCGCGCCGACGTGGTCGATATCGTCGGCCGTTACGTGCCGCTCAAAAAAGGCGGCGCCAACTTCATGGGCCTGTGCCCGTTCCACGGCGAAAAATCGCCTTCCTTCAGCGTCAGCCCGTCCAAGCAGTTTTACCACTGCTTCGGCTGCGGCAAGAACGGCAACGCCATCAGTTTCCTGATGGACCATGCCGGCATGACCTTTGTCGAAGCGGTGAAAGACCTGGCCCAGCAGTACGGCCTGCAGGTGCCGGAAGACGATGTTTCGCCGCAGGACCGCGCCCGGGCGGCGCAGGTGCGCGAGCAGCAGGCGACGCTGACCAGCGTGCTGGAAAAAGCCGGATTGGCTTACATCAGGAGCCTGCGCACGTCGGACCGCGCCATCCAGTATTTCAAGCGGCGCGGCGTGTCGGGCGAAATTGCCAGGACCTTCGGGCTTGGCTACGCCCCGGAAGGCTGGCGCAGCCTGGCCAGCGTGTTTCCCGACTACAACGACCCGTTGCTGGTTGAAAGCGGCCTGGTCATCACCGGCGAGCCCGGCGAAGAAAACGCCGCTGGCGAGGCCAAGCGCTACGACCGGTTCCGCGACCGGATCATGTTTCCGATCCGCAACGTCAAGGGCGAATGCATTGGCTTTGGCGGCCGGGTGCTGGGCGACGACAAGCCCAAGTACCTCAATTCGCCCGAAACGCCGGTGTTCAGCAAGGGCCGCGAGCTCTACGGCCTGTTCGAGGCTCGCACCGGCGTGCGCCAGCACGGCTACGCGCTGGTCACCGAAGGCTACATGGACGTGGTGGCGCTGGCGCAGCTGGGGTTTCCCAATGCGGTGGCCACGCTGGGCACCGCCTGCACTTCAGAGCATGTGCAAAAGCTGTTTCGCTTCACCGACTCGGTGGTGTTCAGCTTTGACGGAGACAGCGCCGGCCGGCGCGCAGCGCACAAGGCACTCGACGCCGCCCTGCCCTTTGCCAGCGACGTGCGGACCGTCAAGTTCCTGTTTTTGCCGGCCGAGCACGACCCGGACAGCTTCATCCGCGAGCACGGCCAGGAAGGTTTTGCCGCCTGTGTCGGCAAGGCCG
>JBBSRS010000276.1:0-4229 GCA_038242795.1 Burkholderiales bacterium | reverse complement strand
GACCTGGCCGGCGTCGAGGCCGAGTTCGGCGTGCCGCCGCGCCTGATGGTCGATTACCAGACGCTGGTCGGCGACGCCGTGGACAACGTGCCGGGTGTGCCGAAGGTCGGCCCGAAAACCGCTGTCAAATGGCTCTTGGAATATGGCTCGCTCGATGCGCTGGTGGCGCGTGCCGATGAGGTGAAGGGCATCGTCGGCGAGAACCTGCGCAAGTCGCTGGACTGGCTGCCCAAGGGCCGCGCGTTGCTGACCATCAAGAAAGACTGTGACCTGGCCGACTACATCGTCGGCCTTCGCGCTATGGAATCAATAGCTATGGGTGCACAGCAGACAAGCGCATTGAGGACTTTTTACCTTAAATATGGCTTCAAGGGGCTGGCCGGCCAGATTGACGCCGAAAGCACGCCGCCCGAACTGGTCGGCGGTGCCGAGCGCCGCAAGCCTCGCCCCAAGGTGGCGCCTGCGGATTCGCCCGGGCTGTTTGACGACGACGAAGTCAAGGACAAGGCGGCTGCGCTGCTTGACGCGCCTGTGGCCGGTGGCGCCAGCAACCTGCTTTACGACACCATCCTGACCTGGGAAGCGTTCGACGCCTGGCTGGCCAAAATCGAAGCAGCCGAACTGGTGGCGGTCGATACCGAAACCACCTCCCTGGACGAGATGCGGGCGCAGATCGTCGGCATCAGCTTCAGCGTCACGCCGGGCGAGGCCGGCTACATTCCGCTGACGCACGACTACCCCGGCGCGCCCGCGCAGTTGCCGATGGACGACGTCCTGGCGCGCCTCAAGCCCTGGCTGGAGAATCCGGCCCATGCCAAGCTCGGCCAAAACGTCAAATACGACCGCCATGTGTTCGCCAACCACGGCATCGAGGTGCGGGGTTATGCGCACGACACCATGCTGCAAAGCTATGTGCTCGAAGCGCACAAACCGCACGGGCTGTCCAGCCTGGCCGAGCGGCACGTGGGCCGCAGCGGCATCAACTATGAAGACCTGTGCGGCAAGGGTGCGGGCCAGATCAAGTTCAACCAGGTCGAAATTGCCAAGGCCGCCGAATATTCGTGCGAAGACTCCGACCAGACGCTCGACGTGCACCGCGTGCTGTGGCCGCAGGTGCAGGCCAGCGACAAGCTGCTGTTCATCTATGAACTGGAAATGCGCAGCAGCGAGGCGCTGTACCGCATCGAGCGCAACGGCGTGCTCATCGACGCGGCCATGCTGGCCCAGCAAAGCCATGAACTCGGCCAGCGCCTGCTGCAGCTGGAGACCGAGGCGTATGAAATTGCCGGCCAGCCTTTCAACCTGGGCAGTCCCAAGCAGCTGGCCGAGATTTTCTTTGACAAGCTGGGCATGAAGGTCGTTAAGAAAACGCCCAGCGGCGCGCGCAGCACCGACGAGGAAGTGCTTGAAAAGCTGGCGGAAGACTATCCGCTGCCGGCCAAGCTGCTGGAGCACCGCAGCCTGTCCAAACTCAAGGGCACGTACACCGACAAGCTGGCGCAACTGGCGCTGCCGCGCACCGGACGCGTCCACACCCACTATGCGCAGGCCGTGGCCGTGACCGGCCGGTTGTCGAGCAACGACCCGAACCTGCAGAACATCCCGGTCAGGACGCCCGAAGGCCGTCGCGTGCGCGAAGCCTTCGTGGCGCCAAGCGGCAGCCAGATCGCCAGCGCCGATTATTCGCAGATCGAACTGCGCATCATGGCGCACATCAGCGGCGACGAGGCTTTGCTGCATGCCTTCACCACCGGGCTGGACGTGCACCGCGCGACGGCTGCCGAGGTGTTCGGCGTGGGGCTCGACGCCGTCAGCAGCGAGCAGCGCCGCTATGCCAAGGTGATCAACTTTGGCCTGATTTACGGCATGAGCAGCTTTGGCCTGGCGAAAAACCTGGCCATCGAGACCAAGGCCGCCGCCGCCTACATTGACCGTTATTTCCAGCGCTACCCCGGCGTGAAGCGCTACATGGACGAGACGCGCCAGCTTGCCAAGGACCAGGGCTATGTCGAAACGGTGTTCGGGCGGCGCCTGTACCTGGCCGAGATCAACTCGCCGAACGGCCCGCGCCGCGCCGGCGCCGAGCGGGCCGCCATCAACGCGCCCATGCAGGGCACGGCGGCCGACCTGATCAAGCTCAGCATGGTCAGGGTGCAGCAGGCGTTGGACGCCGAACAGCGCCAGACCAAAATGATCATGCAGGTGCATGACGAACTGGTGTTCGAGGTGCCCGAAGCCGAGGTCGAATGGGTGCGCACCGAGATTCCCCGACTCATGGCCAGCGTGGCCGAGCTGAAGGTGCCGCTGCTGGCCGAGATCGGCTTTGGCCCGAACTGGGAACAGGCGCACTGAAACTGCGCATCGTCCCGATTTGCAATGCCCCTGAATTTGCGTGGGTCCCGGAGGTGTTTGTGGGTGTGTGGCTACACTGAAAACTCATGATTAGTCTGGACTCCTTTCAGGAGATCACTGAAATCATGGCAGGCGAAGATCCAAAACGATCTTCTATACCAACCGGTCATGCATTTTCAGGGAGACCCGCATGATGTTCAACAGCATTTGGTCCAAAACAATCGCCACGTCAACTTCAGGTGCCATGCTGGCTTTGTATTCCAGCCATGCTTCTGCCGCCTCTACCGCCACGCTCAACCCAGGCGATTTCGTCGGTATTTCCTTTTGGCTGATTTCAATGGCGCTGGTCGCGTCAACCGCGTTTTTCTTCTTGGAACGGGACCGTGTTTCAGCCAAATGGAAAACCTCGTTGACAGTGTCGGGTCTTGTCACCCTGGTGGCGGCGGTGCATTATTTTTACATGCGCGAGGTCTGGGTCACCACCGGATCAACCCCCACTGTGTTTCGCTACATCGACTGGCTGATCACGGTGCCGTTGCTGATGATCGAGTTCTATTTGATCCTGTCTGCGATTGCGAAAGTACCGGCCGGCGTTTTCTGGCGGCTCATGATTGGCACCCTGGTCATGCTGATTGGCGGCTACCTGGGCGAAGCAGGCTACATGTCTGTCTGGCCCGCTTTCATCATCGGCATGGTTGGATGGGCTTACATTCTTTATGAAATCTTCATGGGCCAGGCCAGCAAGATCAACGCCCAAAGCGCGCCACCGTCCGTGCAGTCGGCCTTCAGCACCATGCGCCTGATCGTGACGTTTGGCTGGGCCATTTACCCGGTCGGCTACTTTTTCGGTTACCTGACGGGCAGCAGTCCAGCCGACAGTTCCAACGCCCTGAACATCATCTACAACCTGGCTGATGTGTTGAACAAAATCGCTTTCGGCCTGATCATCTGGAAGGTTGCGGTCAGCGAATCCGAAGTTTTCGCGAAGAAGTAGGCACGACGGCCGAACCGGATTTTTTTCGGATCGGCGTTCAGGAAAATTCTTCTTGCCGGGCTGTGCAGTGCTTTTTGCAAGACTGTGGCCAAGGCTTTTTTCCGGCCGTGCGTTCAGAAGGTCCAGTCGCGGCCAAGGGGAGGGGCACAGCATGTTTTTGAAGGCTACTGGCCTGCAGTCCCAATGGGTCGTGCAACGCGTCATCGACCTGTTTTTTAGCATGAACCCGCACACAACCCCCCTGTTTCAACGGCAGGACGGCTGCATTGCCGCTTGTGTAACGCCTGCGCAAACTATTGCAGCCAAGGCGTTTTCAAGGCGTTTACCCCACACGTCTGACAGCCTATGAGTGCGCTACGCCTTCAGGGTCTGATTTTTTGCATGCTGGCTTTCACGACTGCGGCATGTTCGGTGTTCCTGGCGCCTTTGGATTCACAGCACGCCCTGTGGCTGGCAACCTTGCTGATCGTGTTGCTCGGTGTTCCCCACGGTGCGCTGGATCCAATTTTTGCAAAAGACCTCAAGTACGTCAAAACCACCGCTTCATGGCTGGGTTTCGTGGCCAGCTACCTTTTGCTTGCCGCGTTGGTGGTCTGCATGTGGTGGATGTCTCCCACCCTGTTTTTGTTGGGATGTTTGGGTGTTTCGGTTCTGCATTTTTCGGGTGACCTGGCGCTCGGCGCCACACGTTGGTCGCGGCTACTGTATGGCGGGTCGGTGATCGTATTGCCTTGCCTGTTGCACGCCGACGAAGTGGGCAGACTGTTTTCATTGCTGGCAGGCAGTGACGCCGGCAGGCCAGTGGCGGCGGGGCTGCACCTGATCGCCTGGCCTTGGCTGACTGCCCTTGCGCTGGTTGCCGTGCATAGCGGGCGGCGCGATT
>JBBSRS010000275.1:0-4239 GCA_038242795.1 Burkholderiales bacterium | reverse complement strand
CATGCGCCGCGCTTTCAGAAGGGTTCAAAGTGAAGCGACAATTTTAGGGGTGCTCGGCGCGGCACAATCCGCTTTGGAGGCAACCATTTCATGACCACACCATCGTTTCATTCCCTTTCCGACGTGCGCGCGCAGCCGCGCCGGTTTCTCGACCACCTGTTCCAGGCTGCCGTCACCCGCGCCCTGCCGCTGGCCAACACCGCCCGTTTTTTGCCTGAGCCACCCACACCCGAGAGCGGCGGCCGGACGATTGTGATTGGCGCGGGCAAGGCTGGCGGCGCGATGGCGCAGGCGGTCGAGGCGCACTGGCCGGCGGATGCACCGCTCGAAGGCCTGGTCGTCACGCGTTACCACCACGTACCGCCGCGCCCTGAGGGCTTGCCGCAACGCATCGAAGTCGTCGAGGCGTCGCATCCGGTGCCGGACGAAGCCGGGCAGGCGGCGGCCAAGCGCATTCTGGCAATGGTGCAGGGTCTGGGCAAACACGATTTGGTGCTGTGCCTGATTTCGGGCGGCGGCTCGTCGCTGCTGGCCTTGCCGGCCGAAGGCCTGAGCCTGGAAGAAAAACAGGCCGTCAACAATGCACTGCTGAACAGCGGCGCCAACATCGGCGAGATGAACTGCGTGCGCAAGCACCTGTCGCGCATCAAGGGCGGACGGCTGGCTGCCGCCTGCGCGCCGGCCCGAGTCGTCACGTTGACCATCAGCGACGTGCCGGGCGACGACCCGTCGGTCATTGCCAGCGGCCCGACCGTGCCCGACGCCAGCAGTTGCGCCGAGGCGGCGGCGATTTTGCAGCGCTACGCCATTGAGGTGCCGGGCGACATCATGCGTTTGCTGGAGCAGGGCGCGCTGGAAACGCCCAAGCCCGGCGATGCGGTGTTTGACGGCCATGAAGTCCACCTGATCGCCACGCCCCAGCAAAGCCTGGAAGCCGCCGCCGATGCCGCGCGCGCCTCCGGACTGGCAGCCTACATCCTGAGCGATGAAATGGAAGGCGAGTCGCGCGAAGTCGGCAAGGTGCATGCCGCGCTGGCCCGCGCCGTGGCCCTGAAAAACCAGCCGTTCGAAAAGCCTTGCGTGATCTTGAGCGGCGGTGAAACCACCGTCACCATCCGCAAGCAGCCGCCGGGCACACCCCGTGGGCGCGGCGGCCGTGCCGGTGAGTTCTGCATGGGACTGGCGCTGGGCCTGCAGGGCCAGCCGGACATTTATGCGCTGGCGGCCGACACCGACGGCATTGACGGCATTGAGGACAACGCCGGTGCGTTCGTCGCCCCCGATACGCTGGCGCGCGCACAAGCTGCCGGCATGAAGCTGGACCAGTTCCTGGACCGCAACGACGCCTATGGCTACTTTGACCGGCTGGGTGATCTGGTTGTCAGTGGGCCAACGTACACCAATGTGAATGATTTCCGGGCGATTCTGGTTCTGTAAAAAGGGCGATAGCGTTGGTTTGAATTTCGATTTTTGCTGCTAAATTAATAGCTGTCAGCCCATATGCAGCAAACACAAGACACCTATTTGGTGAAAATTTAGCTGCTGAGATCACTTTTCAGGCGACCGTGCAAAACCTCAGCCTCTGCCATCCCTGCCCCGAACTTAGTCCTGCAGACTATGCCCGCAACCACAGAGAAAAAACGGCCAAAAAATGGCCAATGCCCTGCGAGCGAGTCGTTATCCAAAAAGTAATATGCTGGTCAGCGCCCGTGCGTGCCAGCCGGAACCCACACCGCAATCGACAAAACCCAGCGCGCCTAATGGCTTTTGGGCAGGTTTCAATGCAAATCTGATGGCAGATGGCTACTATTTTTGGCATTTACCGCAGGAGCATCGCAATGAAACCATGGTTAGCCGCTGCCTTGATCAGCGCTTTATTGGCTGGCTGCGCCACAGCGCCGCCTGGTCCCAATGCCAGCGTCAATCCCGATACCAACACGGCTTATCCCGTCGTGACGCAGGACGCCAATGGCGTTCCGGTCGAGGTGGTGCCGCGCCGCGTGCCACGCGTTGGCCTGGGCATTGGCATCGGAAGCTGGGGCAGTGGCCTGGGCATCGGTCTGGGGTTTTAAGCGGCCTTTGCAGGGTTCAGCCTGTTCGTTTCAGCGCCGCGCATGAAAAAGGGACGGCCTGGCCGTCCCTTGGCTGAAGCAAGCGGCTGAGGCTTATTCGATGGTTGCGCCGGAGGCCTGCACAATGCTTTTCCATTTCTGGTAATCGGTCTTGAGCAGGGTGGCAAACTGCTCGGTGGTCATGGTCTGCGTTTCGGCGCCCTGGGCATTGATGGCGGCCTTGATGTCGGGCATGGCCAGCAGTTTGTTGACCTCGGCGTTGACGGTCGCGACGATGTCTTTCGGCGTGCCGGCCGGCATGAACAGGCCATACCAGGTGCTCACATCAAAGTCCTTGAAGCCCAGTTCGGCCACCGTGGGCACCTCGGTCAGCGACGTGCTTCGCTTGGCCGACGTCACCGCCAGGGCGCGCAGCTTGCCACCCTTGATCTGGCCCATGGCCGACGGCAATGACGACACCATCAGGTCCACGTTGCCCGCCAGCACATCCATCATGGCGGGGTTGGAGCCCTTGTAGGGAATGTGGCGCAGCTTGATGCCGGCCGCCGTGTTGAAGATTTCGCCGGCCAGGTGAATGGTCGTGCCGTTGCCGGGCGAGCCATAGGTGATCTGGTCGGGCGCGGCCTTGGCGGCGGCCACCACATCGGCCAGTGTCTTGAAGCGCGAGTTGATGCCGGTGACGATCACCACCGGCGTGTAGGCCACATGGGCCACCGCCACCAGGTCCTTGATCGGGTCATAGCTCAGGTTTTTGTACAGCCAGGGCGCCACCACCATGTTGTCTTTCTGGCCCATCACCATCTCGTAGCCGGTGGGCGCGGCCCGGGCGGCTTCGGCAATCCCGATGGTGCCGCCGGCGCCGCCCCGGTTGTCGGGAATGACTGTCCACTTGCTCACTTCGGTCAGCTTGTTGGCCACCAGCCGCGACAGGATGTCGGTGCCGCCGCCGGGCGGGAAAGGAACGATCATGCGGATCGGCTTGGCCGGGTAGGTCTGCGCCTGCGCCGCAGTCAGGGCGCAGGCCATCAACAGGAATGAGAAAATTTTGCGTAGCATCAAGGGTCTCGGTGAAGGGATTGGGGATGGACCGGAAGGCCTGGCGATGAACTGCACGCCCGTGCTGCGGCCACGTTGTCGTTGCCAATTCTAGGGGGGAACCCTCTTTGGCCGTCCGTGGGATTTCCCTTGACCGGGAAATGCCGGACTTCTTTTTTGGCGATGGCCGTCAACCTGGCAGAGAGGGGGCGCAAGAAATGCGGTGCGGGCTTTGGTCCATCGCTGCCCTGTCCTCCGGTGCTGATTACCGGCCTGGTGCCGTCACCAGGCCAGGCTCAGGGCTGTCCTGTCGCATCTGGTAGCCGTACCACAGGCTTTGGGCAATGCGTTCAGCCAGGTCGTTGGCTTTTGCGGCCAGCGCCGCATTCGGCAAGGCGCCAGTGGTTTGCCTGAACAGCCGAAGCCAGCGCTTGAACAGCTCGATGCTGAGCCCCGGCAGCGCCGCATGCTTGGGCATGGGTGAGCCCCGGAACCGGGCCGTTCCGCGCAGCGCCGATGACCAGAAGTCCACCATCGTCGGCAGGTGCGCGTCCCAGTTTTTCACATGCCTGTCGAAAATCGGCCCCAGCACGTCGTCGCGGCGCACCGTGTCGTAAAAATTGTGCACCAGCTGGACAATTTCCTCTTCGGTGCATAGATCGGCGGCTGGCATGCGGAACTCCTTTTTGCGGTGCGGTGGGGTGGGGTGCAAACATGGCGACCATGTCGCACCATAAGATAGATTTTAAATGAATCTTATATCCAAACAAGCCCTGGAGGGACGGCGCCACCAAAATCCGTCCAGCGATCTGCCAGTGCCGTTTTCAGCGCATATTTTTACGGCCGGTCGCAACCTGGGCACGAATGCCGAGTCGTCGAAGTTTTGGTAACGACGTGCACAAGCCTTGCACGCCGTTCTGGAAAAAAAAAGAGCGCACGACGGCTGGAAGGGCGAGTCATTTCCGGTTTGCCGTGACACGCCGCCACAAGCCTGCCGGCGCGAGCGTGAAACATGGACTCCGAGCACGCGTTCCATCCCCCCCACCCTGTCCAGCTCTTTTATGCACGGGTTAAAGACTTAGGGGCTGCAATGGGTCTGAGGGTGGATTTTTTCATTCACAGCGTTCGCTCT
>JBBSRS010000274.1:0-4243 GCA_038242795.1 Burkholderiales bacterium | reverse complement strand
TGCCAGGCTGACCGTGCCGGTCGGCGCAATCGACAGCAAGTGGCTGTTGCGGATGCCACCGGCGCGAATGGCTTGCTGCAGTTCAGCTGGCAGTCGGCTGGCAAACGTGCCGGGAGCCAAATAACCATCGGCGTCGAATTTGGGGAAAGCGCCCTTTTCCTTCGCCAGCGCCACCGACGCGGCATAGGCAGCATCGCGCAGGCGTTCGGCGATGCGCGCCGCCATGTCGCGGCCTTCCGGCGCGTCGTAGCGCAGGCGCAGCATCGTCAGCGCATTGCCCAGGCCGGTAAAACCGACGCCGATGCGGCGCTTGGCGCTCGATTCGGCCTGCTGCTGCGGCAAGGGCCAGAAGGTCACTTCCAGCACGTTGTCCAGCGCCCGTACCTGCGTGGCAACCGAGGCTTCAAACGCCTCGAAATCAAATTCGGGCTCGCTGTCAAAGCCGAAAGGATGGCGCACAAAGCGCGTCAAAATGATCGGTCCGAGGTCGCAGCAGCCATAGGTCGGAAGTGGCTGCTCGCCGCACGGGTTCGTCGCCGCAATCGACTCGCAGTAGCGCAGGTTGTTGTCCGTATTGATGTTGTCCAGAAACAAGATGCCGGGCTCGGCAAAGTCATAGGCCGACTGCATCACTGTGTCCCACAACTCGCGCGCCGCTACCGTCTCGTAGACCCACAGGCCGTCGGCACGATGGAAGGCACCTTTGGCGATCAGGCCCGCGCCGGGCCGGGCCTTGTGCACCAGTTCCCACGGCTGGTCGTCGTTCAGCGCCTGCATGAAGCCGTCGGACATGCCGACCGACACGTTGAAGTTGTTCCAGCGGCCGGGCGTGCGCTTGGCGGTGATGAACTCCATCACATCCGGGTGGTCGATGCGCAACACGCCCATTTGCGCGCCGCGCCGGGCGCCGGCGCTTTCCACCGTCGAGCACGACTGGTCGAACACATTGATATAACTGCATGGCCCGGAGGCCATCGACGACGTACCCTTGACCTCGGCGTTGCGCGGCCGGATGCGTGAAAAGTCGTAGCCGACGCCGCCGCCGCGCCGCATGGTTTCGGCGGCTTCGCGCAGCGCCTCGTAAATGCCGGGGTAGCCGCCGTCATCGACGCCCTGGATGCAGTCGCCGACCGGCTGCACGAAGCAGTTGATCAGCGTCGCCTGAATGTCTGTGCCCGCCGCGCTCATGATGCGGCCTGCGCCAATCGCGCCGGCGTGCAGGTTCTCTAAAAATAGCGCCTCGTGCTTCTCGCGCTCGGCAGGCAGCTCGACCGACGCCAGCGCCCGCGCCACGCGGCGGTACACGTCTTCCAGGCCGCTTTCGCCGGGCTTGAGGTATTTTTCCTTCAGCACGTCGTGGCTGATGGGCTGGGTGGCGGTCAGGTCTTGCGGCCGGCCGAAATGTTCACGCTTCATGTCTGTATTTCCTCAGGAAAACGCTGCGGGGCGACCATCGCCCGGCAGCGGTTGTGTCAATTCTCGAGGCGCCTACGCCTTGTTTTCAAAAAGCAGCCGCGTCGCAAGTGGCAAGAATAGACGTTTTGCGGCTCCATTTGCACGGAAGTGCTGTCCCGCTTTCAGCAGTTAAAGCGCTTTAGTGATGCAGCGCAAGCATGGCTTGCGCAAGCAGCTATTTATTCAATAGCACCCTAAATTTATCGGGGCGCTGCCACTGCGAGATCATAAAAAATTGGCGCGTCTCCAATGTCTATTCCTGCTTACGGCCCGGCATGCGCCGAACTGGCACTCAGCTTGAGCCCCAGCGCGTTGACCACCTTCAGGATGGTTGCAAAACTCGGGTTGCCTTCGCCGGAAAGCGCCTTGTAAAGGCTTTCGCGTCCCAGCCCGGTGTCGCGCGCCAGCTGGCTCATTCCACGGGCGCGGGCAATGGTCCCCAGCGCGCTGGCAATGAAGGCGGCATCGTCCCCTGCTTCGTCCATGCAGGCTTGCAGGTACAGCGCCATGTCTTCCTCGGTTTTCAGGTGTTCGGCACTGTCCCATTTGCGCAGTTTGATGGTCATAAAACACCCCTAAAGTTCACGCGCCAGTTGCAGCGCTGTTTTAATATCCTTGACCTGGCTCGACCAGTTCCAGTCCACCCTGGGTGAAATACACCCGATAGCCGGCCCATGGTCGATGCGCATTTCCGACACGCCCTCGGCCACCGGTTTGACATCGCCAAAATTGCCACGCTCGGCGCGGTCAATGCGCACCCGCGCCTGCCGGTCTTTCAAGCCCGCAAACCAGGCATCAAAAAGTTCCGTGGTCTGGATGCTGCGCATGGCTTGAGTGTATTAAATGGGATACATAATGTCAACGATGGCTTGCGCCGGCCTTTGTACTTCGCTAAATCCTCCAGCACGGGCCGAAAAATGACAGATTCAAGCTAAATAGGGCGTTAGCGCCTGCTGCACATGCGCAAGCAGCTATTAAAAACAGAGCATCAAGCAGGCCCGGTGATTTCAAAAGCCAAACCGCCAGCCGCAGCCGCACAGCATGCGCACTCCCGCCCGTTCAATCGCAAATCACCTGCCCGTCGTGTTCCACATAAGGTTGATACGGCCCGGTGCCGCAATGCGATGCCAGCGACGCGGGCACGAAATCGCCCTTCTGCGCATCGAAAATGTGGATTTCGCCCTCTTCAATCACATAGTGCCAGCCGTGCAGCGTGAGGGTTTCGGCCTCCACGGCGCGGCGCACCATCGGGTAACCCATCAGCCGCTCCAGCTGCAGCACGACCGAGCGCTGCTCGGTGCGGCGCATGGCTTCGGGGCTGGGCTGCACGGGCAGCAAGGCTTCTTGCACCAGTTTCAGCCAGGCTTTCAGCGCCACGGCTTCATCGGGCACGCCTTCGTAAGCGGCGCGGATGCCGCCACACTGGCTGTGGCCGCAGACCACGATGCGCTCGACGTTCAAGCTCAGCACGGCATATTCAATCGCGGCGGTGGTGCCGTGCAGGCCGTGCGATCCGCCGTAAGGCGGAATGAAGGCGCCGACGTTGCGCACGATGAACAGCTCGCCGGGGCCGGTGCCGGTCAGCAGGTAGGGCACGAGGCGCGAATCCGAGCAGCCGATGAACAGCGTCTTGGGGTGCTGGCCCTGCGACACCAGGTCCTGAAAGCGCTGCTGGTGCAGTGGAAAATAGTCCGACTTGAAACACCGCAAGCGCAGCAACAGCGCGTCATTGGCTGCGGCGTTTCCGGTCATTGCACCAAGGGCGAATCGGCCCCTTCCAGGTCGATGCCTTCGACCAGCGCCTCGCCCACCAGCAGGCTCATGTACTGGTGCAGCGCCCGGGCGCGCGACTGAATCGCCAGCAGCGCCTTGATGCGCTCGTGCACTTCGGCGTAAGCGGGTTGCTTGCCGGCGCGGCGACTCAGCACCTCGATGATGTGAAACCCGAAACGCGTGTGGATCAGCCGTGGGTGCACGCCCATGCCCCACTGCGAATGCTTCTGGTGAAACAGCTCGTTGGCCAGTTCGGGCGCGCAGTCGTCGGGACCAATCCAGCCCAGGTCGCCACCCTGCGTGCTGGTCGGGCAGTTCGACAGCTCGGCGGCCAGCTGGGCAAAGCGCTCGGGCGATGCGTCGTTGCGCGTCAGCTCCAGCAGGGCTTTTTCGGCATGCACCGTCAGCGCATGCACGTTCACGCCGGGCGTGACGGCAAACAGGATATGCCGAACATGCAGCGCCTGGCCGACCACGAACTGCGACGGGTTGGCGTCGAAATACCGCTGGCATTCGTCTTCGTTCGGTTGGGGACTTTGCACTTCGGCATCGACCATGGCCTCGATGATCTGGCGTTCGGCCTCGCCCAGCTCGGGCGTGCTCAAGCCGGTGTGGCGCGGCAACAGCCCCTTCATCACCGCCTGCTGGCGCAGCAGTTCGGTGTAGGCCAGTTCGCGCAGCAGGTTGATGTCCGGACGCTGCCCGGGCGGATGCAGTTCAATGCCGTTGACAGCGGCGGTCGGCACGGCGGCCTGGCTGGACACGCTGGACAGGTCAGGGGCGGCGCACTGGCAGCTGCTGCTGCCGCAGCCGGTCACGGTGGAAGTGGGCGTGTTCATGAGAATTTGCTTTCTGTCTTCACCGCGTTAATGGAGGATGGACCGGGAGCCTTGGTGGCTTGGGCAGGCTGCTGCTGGGGACGCGGTGCCGTGCGGGTGGTGGCGCCCACATCCAGGCGGCGGCTGCGCACGACCTGGTAGGGCCTGAACAGGTAGCCGACCGAGGCAAAGCCGCT
>JBBSRS010000273.1:0-4250 GCA_038242795.1 Burkholderiales bacterium | reverse complement strand
CGCATCAGGTGCTGGCCGCCATCGACCAGCAGCGTGGTGCCGGTGATCGACGCATTTTCCAGCGCGAATTTCACCGCATTGGCCACGTCGGCCGGCGTGGACGAGCGGCCCAGCGGCGAGAGCTTGTGGCGCGCGGCGAATTCCGCGTCGCTCAAAAGATGGCTGGTCAATGTCAGGCCGGGCGCAACGCCGACCACGCGTACTTGCGGCGCCAGCGCCATCGCCAGCATCGTGCCGGCCGCTTCCAGCGCCGCCTTTGACAGCGTGTAGCTCAAAAAATCGGGATTCTGGTTCCACAGCTTCTGGTCCAGCAGGTTGACCACCGCGCATTGGCCGGCGTGTTCGGGCGCGCTTCGCGACACGACATGCGCATGCAGCGCCTGGGCCAGCAAAATCGGCGCGGCGGCGTTGCTGTGCAGGTGCTTGTCCAGCGCGGCAAAGCCAAAGGTCGCGGCGCTGTCGTGCTCGAAGGTCGAGGCGCTGTTGACCACCGCATCGACGCGGCCAAAATGCGCGATGACGCGGGGCAGCAGGCCGCGCACGGCGGCTTCGTCTGACAAATCAGCATCAAAAGTGGCTGATCCGCCCGTCAGGCGGTCGCAGTCAGCTACGGTTTTAAGAGCGTCTTCCGCCGAGTGGCGGTAATGCACCGCCACCTGCCAGCCCGCGGCCGCCAGCGTCAGCGCGATTTCACGGCCCAGCCGCAGGGCAGCGCCGGTCACAAGAACCACGGGTCGGGGCAGGGCAGGTGTCATGGTATGGCACAGAAGGTCAGGTCAGGTGGGCAGCCAGAGGGCCGGGGGAATCGCAGACAATCAGGCTTGGTGACAAACATGACGACTTCATCCATTTTAACGAACCCCCTGCAAACCCTGATGGCCAAGGCGATTGACGAGGCTGGCGGCTGGCTGGGTTTTGACGCCTTCATGGCGCTGGCGCTGTACCAGCCTGGCCTGGGCTACTACGCCCACGACTCGCAAAAATTCGGGCACATGCCCACCGCCCGCACGATGGATGGCGCGCAGACCGGCGGCAGCGATTTCGTCACCGCGCCCGAGCTGTCGCCCCATTTCGGCCGCACGCTGGCGCGGCAGGTGGCCGAGGCGCTGCAGGCCACGGGCACGGATGAAGTCTGGGAGTTTGGTGCGGGTTCCGGCGCGCTGGCGCAGCAGGTGCTCGACGCGCTGGGCGACCAGGTGGTGCGCTACACGATCGTCGATCTGTCGGGCGCTTTGCGCGAACGCCAGCGCACGCGGCTGGCGGCGCACGCCGGCAAGGTTCACTGGGGCACCGAGTTGCCGGCCCGGATGCGTGGCGTGGTGCTGGGCAACGAAGTGCTTGATGCCATGCCGGTCAAACTGCTGGCCCGGCTGAACGGCGTCTGGCACGAGCGCGGCGTGGCGATGCATGCAGGCCGGTTTGCCTACGCCGACCAGTCAACCGATTTGCGGCCGCCGCAGGAAGTGGCCGGCAGCCACGATTACGTCACCGAAATCCACCCCCAGGCCGAAGGGTTTGTGGGCACGCTGGCTGACCGGCTGGAAGCCGGCGCGGTGTTCTTGCTCGATTACGGCTTTCCCGAACACGAGTACTACCACCCGCAGCGCAGCATGGGCACGGTGATGTGCCACCGCGCCCATCGGGCGGACGGCGACGCGCTGGGCGATGTCGGCGAGAAAGACATCACCGCCCATGTCAACTTCACCGGCATTGCGCTGGCCGGGCAGGACGCCGGGCTGGACGTGCTGGGCTACACCAGCCAGGGGCGGTTCTTGCTGAACGGCGGCGTGCTGGATGGTCTGCAGGACGCTTCGCTGGCCGAGCGCGCCATGGCGCAAAAGCTGGTCAACGAGCACGAGATGGGCGAGCTGTTCAAGGTGATCGCCTTTGGCGCCAAGGGCCAGCCGGTCTGGACGCCGCTGGGTTTTGCGGCGGGCGACCGGATGCACACGCTGTAAGCTGCACCGATGATCCGCTGGTTCATCGTCATCTTTCTCGCGCTGATGCTCATCAGCTGGGTCTCGCCGCTGCTGCAAAAGCTGGGTTTTGGCAAGCTGCCGGGCGATCTGCGCTTTCGCCTGTTTGGCCGCGAATGGTTCATTCCGTTGACCACCACCATTTTGCTGAGCCTGGTCGCCAGCCTGGTCAGCCAGCTCATCTGATCCCACCTGACACCAAGGACTCGCCCGCCATGAACGCTGCGTCACTTTCCCCCTCCCTGTCACCCGAACTTCGCCTGGCGGACGGCGCGCGGCCGGTGGCCTGCGTCGACATCGGCGGCACCAAGGTGGCGGTCAGCATGGTGGACCACCGTGGTGCGTTGGGCCGGCGGGTCGAGCCGACCGCCAAGGAAGGCGCGCCCGATGCGCTGGCCCGGCAGGTGCTGCGCATGGTTGGCGCCAGCTGCCAGGCTGCCCATCTCGAGGTGCGTGACATTGCCGCCGTCGGCGTGGCCTCCTGCGGGCCGTTTGTGCTGAACCAGGGCCTTGTCGAATTGGCGTCGCCGAACATCTGCGGCGGCCTGGCCGGCGCAGAGCGCGGTCTGCCCAACGACTGGACCACCGCCGTGCTCGAAGCACCGCTGCGCGCGGCATTTGCCCGGGTGCGGGTGGAAAACGACGGCATTGCCGCGCTGCAGGCCGAGCGCCGCTGGGGCGCATTGCAGGGCCTGGACCACTGCGCCTACGTGACCTGGAGCACCGGCGTCGGCGTCGGCCTGTGCGTCGATGGCCGGGTGCTGCGCGGCAAAAACGGCAATGCCGGGCATGCCGGCCACATGTTTGTCAGCGACAACCTCGATGCGCTGTGCGGTTGCGGCAATATCGGCGATGTCGAGGCGCTGGTGGCCGGCAACGCGCTGCCCCGGCGATTTCCGGACTACACCGATGCTGCCAGTGTTTTAAGAGCTGCCAAGGCAGGTGATGCGGGCGCTGAAGCCATTGTTGATGAAGTCTGCCGGGTGATGGGCCGGATGCTCTACAACCTGGTCGTGACGCTGGACCTGCAGCGCATCAGCCTGGGCGGCAGCGTCTTCTGGCACCACCGCGACCATTTGCTGCCGCGCCTGGAGGCGCAGCTCAGGGGCCGGCTGCCGGCGCTGACCGACGGCTGCCTGCTGGTACCGGCCGGCCTGGGGGAGCGGGTCGGCGACTTTGCGGCGCTGGCCCTGGTCGCCTGACGCACTGCCGGCCAGCGCTTTATTGCGCTTCTCGTTCCCTGTGAAATGAAGCGCCAACCCGCAGGCATGGCGGGCAGGCCGATAAACGGAATCAGTCGGGCTCGCAGGCCGCCAGTGTCTCCAGGAAAGCCTTGCGCCACCAGTGCACGTCCTGGCTGCGCACCCGCTCCAGCAACTGCTGGTGCCGCCGCTGGCGCTCGACCAGCGGCATCTGCAGCGCCAGCTGGATGCTTTCGGCCGTGCCGTGCACGTCGTACGGGTTGACCAAAATGGCTTCCTTGAGCTGCTCGGCCGCGCCGGCAAAGCGCGACAGCACCAGCACGCCCGGGTCGGACGGGTCCTGGGCCACGATGAATTCCTTGGCCACCAGGTTCATGCCGTCGCGCAGCGGCGTGACCAGCGCCACGTCGGCCAGCCGGTACAGCCCCGGCAGGCGCTTGCGGGCGACGTTGCGGTGGATGTAGCGCACCGGCATCCAGTCCAGCTCGCCATAGTCGCCGTTGATGGCGCCGCAGAGGCTTTCCAGCTCCTGGCGCAGACCTGCATAGGTGTCCAGTGCCTCGCGGCTGGGTGAGGCGATCTGGATCAAGGTGGCACTCTTGATGTTTTCCGGGTAGTTTTTCAGCAGTTCTCGAAACGCCTTCACGCGCTGCGGCAGGCCTTTGGAATAGTCCAGCCGCTCGACGCCCAGCAGAATGCGGCGGCGCGAAAATTCCTTTTTCATGCGCTCGTACATGTCGCGGCCTTCCTTGGCATGCGTCAGCGCGGCGAATTCGTCCACGTCGATGCCAATCGGAAAGGCCTGCGCCTGCACCCTGCGGCCAAAGGCGCGGAACTGGTGCTCATCGAGCGTCTCGGCGCCGACTTCCTTGCCGACATAGCTGGCGAAATGCTCGACGTCGGCCTGGGACTGAAAGCCGACCAGGTCATAGGCGAACAGCGAGCGCATCAGCCATTCATGCTGCGGCACGGCGGCCAGGATCAGCGGCGGGGGCAGCGGAATGTGCAGGAAAAACCCGATGCGGTTCTTGCAGCCCATGGCGCGCAGCTCGGCCGCCATCGGGATCAGGTG
>JBBSRS010000272.1:0-4274 GCA_038242795.1 Burkholderiales bacterium | reverse complement strand
TTGTAGGCGCGCTGGTCCCAGACCTTGACGGCGCTGCGGTTGCGGCTTTTTTCCTGGCCGATGCGGATGCCTTGCGGGTTGAAGCCGTTGGCGCCAAAGGGCGAGGTGCCGCCGGTGCCTATCCATTTGCTGCCGCCTTCGTGGCGCTCTTTTTGCTCTTCAAAACGCTTTTTCAACGTTTCCATGAGCTCGTCCCAGCCCATTTTTTCGATCTTCGCCTTGTCCTCGGGGCTGAGTTCGAGCTCCAGGTTCTTGCGCAGCCATTCGAGCGGAATGTCCTTGGTGAAGTCGGCCACCATCTCCACGCCCTTGAAGTAGCTGGCAAAGGCGCGGTCGAACTTGTCGTAGTGCTTTTCGTCCTTCACCAACACCGTGCGGCTCAGGTAATAAAAATCATCGATCTTGTAGGCGCCTTCGCTGGGGTCGCCATCGGGTCCACTGGCCTGGCCACTGTTGGGGCCGACCACACCGGCCTGGAGCGCTTCGAGCAGCATCAAAAATTCCTTGACGGACACCGGCAGCTTGGCCGAACGCAAGGTATAGAAAAAATCGATCAGCATGGGGTATTCAACAATCAGTCGCGGGGTTTGCCAAGCTGGTGCACCAGGTGGGCCTTGACGGTGGGCCACTCGCTGGCAATGATGCTGAACACCACGGTGTCGCGCAGCGTGCCGTTGGGCGAGACCTGGTGGTTGCGCAGCACGCCATCCTGCTTGGCACCCAGTCTGGCAATGGCCGTCCGGCTGTCGAAATTGAACCAGTGGGTGCGAAACTCGACCGCGATGCAGTTCAGCTTTTCAAAGGCATGTTTCAACAAAAGCAGCTTCGTCTCGGTGTTCACTCCGGTTCGCTGGACGCTTTTGCTGTACCAGGTGTGGCCAATTTCCAGCCGATGGTTCTTCGGGTCGACGTTGAAGAAACGGGTGGAGCCGACAATTCTTCCGTCGGATTTGCGGCGCACGATGAACGGCATGGCGCCAGAGTCATCGCGCATTCTCAAGGCGTCGTGCATGTAGCTGATCACCGCGTCCGGGCTGGCAATGGCGGTGTACCAGAGCTTCCAGAGTTCGCCGTCCCTGGCAGCCTCCAGCAGTTCGGCCTCATGCCTGCTTTCCAGCGGCTCCAGGGTCACCCACTGGCGTCCTGTCAGGGTGAGGGGTTCAATGAATCGCATGCAGTTTGCGTCCTTTCGCTTGACGATGGTTCCGCCAGGCAACTAACAAATTTTTAAATGATGCCACTTTGCCATGCACAGGGAAGGGATGGACAGGTTCGGCAGTTTCACCGGCCTGCATCGCGCTTTTGTGCCGCTGTGGAGCGCCAGCGCCGCGCCAATTGAAGACCCAGGCCACCGCCCAGCCCGACCAGCAGGATGGCGCCAAGGGTGCGGTTGCCATAGCCCGGCGCAAAAATGTCCAGACCCAGCAGATGCCCGGCCCAAAACCCAAGCAGCGCCCCACCCAGAAAACCAACGGCATCGGAGACACCTTCTATCCACAACGGTCGCTGATTCATGCCGGGGCTTTCACAATTAACGGTTGTTGCGCTGCATGAACACCAGCTTTTCGAACAATGTCACGTCCTGTTCGTTCTTGAGCAGCGCACCGATCAATGGCGGCACGGCAACCTTCTGGTCACTGCTTTGCAGCGCTTCAAGCGGGATGTCTTCGGCCACCAGCAGCTTGAGCCAGTCCAGCAGTTCGCTGGTGGACGGTTTCTTTTTCAGGCCGGGCAGGTTGCGCACGTCGTAAAACGTTTTCATCGCAGCGGCCAGCAATTCCTGCTTGAGCGTCGGGAAATGCACGTCCACGATGCGCTTCATGGTGTCGGCATCCGGGAACTTGATGTAGTGGAAAAAGCAGCGGCGCAAAAAGGCGTCGGGCAGTTCCTTTTCATTGTTCGAGGTGATGAACACCAGCGGCCGGTGCTTGGCCTTGACCAGCTCGCGCGTTTCGTAGACATAGAACTCCATGCGGTCGATTTCGCGCAGCAGGTCGTTCGGGAACTCGATGTCGGCCTTGTCGATTTCGTCAATCAGCAGGGCCACCGGCTCGTCGGCGGTGAACGCCTGCCACAGCACGCCCTTGACAATGTAGTTGTGGATGTCCTTGACCTTTTCATCGCCAAGCTGCGAATCGCGCAGGCGCGAGACGGCATCGTATTCATACAATCCCTGCTGGGCCTTGGTGGTCGATTTGATGTGCCACTGGAGCAGCGGAAGATTGAGTGCGTGGGCCACTTCCTCGGCCAGCATGGTCTTGCCGGTACCGGGCTCGCCCTTGACCAGCAGTGGCCGTTTCAACGTCGATGCGGCATTCACCGCGAGCATCAGGTCGGGCGTGGCAACGTAGTTTTTTGAGCCTTGAAATTTCATGTTTTTTGGGATGGACGTATTGACATGGATGGGGTGTTTGGTGAGATTATGGGCAATGGTCCGCATTTGGACGGTCCCAGATATAATCCAACGTTGTTTAAACGATGACTTTTCACCGGATTGTGCGCGCAAAATGAATAAGCTGTTCACCTCGATAGTTGCCTTGGCCCTCTCTTCAGTGACGGTCGCTGCCTTTGCCCAAGAGATCAAGGGCGATGCCAATGCCGGCCTCGCCAAGAATGCCATGTGCATTGGCTGCCACGGCATCAAGGGCTATCAGTCTTCCTTTCCCGAGGTTTACAAAGTGCCCATGATCTCGGGCCAGACCGCAGGTTATATTTCATCCGCCCTGCACGAGTACAAAAAAGGCGACCGCAAGCACCCTACCATGCGCGGCATTGCCACCACCCTGACGGACCAGGACATTGCCGACCTTTCGGCGTATTACAGCGTGCATGGCCTGGTCGCCAGCACCCAGTTGCCTGACAAGCCGGCCAAAGAAGCTTCCGCAGAAGTCCAGGCGCTGCTGAACAAGGCCAATTGCGCATCCTGCCATGGTGCCAATTTCAACAAGCCCATCGACCCTTCCTACCCCAAGATCGCCGGCCAGCATGCCGATTACCTGTTTGTGGCGCTGAAAGCCTACAAGTCAGACAACGGCAATCCCAACGCCAAGGTGGGTCGCGCGCATCCGATCATGGGTGCCATGGCCAAGCAGTACACCAATGCCGAACTCAAGGCCATGGCCAACTACCTGTCATCGGTGCAGGGTGAGCTCAAGGTGGTTCCGGAAAGCCGCTTTCGCTGATTTGGCGAATGTTCCGGTCAGTCAAAAAGCTGCTGGACAAGCGGCTTTTTGACGGGTGTACGGCGGACCGGCAGCGGCCTGACGGGGCTCAATCCCGCGTCGCCTGACGCTGGACACATTCGATATACGCTGCGCCATCGGGCGGACGGCCTGAACGCTGGCTTTCCCAGACCATGCTGCCCAGGCACTCCATGGTTTCATGGTGCGCCGCATGCAGCGAGTCGCGCCGGGCGGTCAGCAACTCGACCGCCTGACGGATGCCGCGCGGCTGGTCGATGGAACATTGCTCGCTGATCGACAGGTGCATCGACAGGTGCAAGAAGGGATTGGTTTTTCCGCCTTCCACGTCATAGGTTTTTTCCAGTGCAGCGTCGGCGTCCTTGAAATCGGCGTGGTATTCAGGATGCTCGTCCATCCATTGACTTGCTATGGTTTCAATAGCTTCCAAGGGTTGGCTGGTGAGCGACTTGGCATAAACGGAGCAAAAAAACCGGCGAACATCGGCTTGGGAGGGCGTAAACATGGCCAGAGCGTAGCACGGCGTCTTTTCCCGCGAATTTCCTGGTTTTTCCTGAGTTTAGAGTTACGGGTTTATCGAAAATTTACCGCTGGTAACGTCCTACAGACAAATTCAGTGCAAGTCCTTACATTACCCGAAGGGTGGCGCAGTTCCGGGGCGGAGCCACTCAAAAACTCACAAACCCGGCAAGGAAATTTCGATGAACGCAGCGCGCATTGCAGGCATTATTTTGATCGTGGCCGGCCTGGCCGGATTTTTTACCGGTGGTTTCAGTTTCAGCCAGGACACGACCGCCGCCAAAATCGGCTCCATGGAACTGACCGTCACCGAAAAGAAAGCCGTGAACATTCCCCAGTGGCTCAGCATCGGCGCCATAGTGCTGGGCGCTGTTGTTCTGGTGATGGGATCGCGTAAATCCTGATTCAGTTTTCCTTTTTCAAACGGGCTTGCGCACTTCGTTCTGCACAAGCTGTCAGCTGCGCTGCAGGCTGAGTCTTTGGGAGATGCTTCGCGCTGTTTCCAGCAGTGCTGGGAGCATGGTTTCCTGCATGACCTTGGCGCTGGTGCGGTTG
>JBBSRS010000271.1:0-4275 GCA_038242795.1 Burkholderiales bacterium | reverse complement strand
CGGTCATGAGTGGCACGCAGGACGTGATTCTGGCCGGCGGCGTGCAGACCATGAGCGCCATCCCGATCAGCTCGGCCATGCTGGCCGGTCAGCCTTTGGGTTTCACCACGCCCTTTGCTGAAAGCAAGGGCTGGCAGGCGCGCTTTGGCGATGCCCCTGTGAACCAGTTCTGTGCCGCGCAGCGCATTGCCGACCACTGGAACCTGTCGCGTGAAGACATGGAATTGTTTGCCAAGGAAAGCCACGACCGCGCGCTGCGCGCCATGGCCGAGGGGCGCTTTGACCGCGAGATCGTGCCGTTTGGCGACTTTCGCATGGACGAGACAGCGCGCGCCAGCACGCTGGAAAAACTCGCCACGCTGAAGCCGGTCGACCCAACCTATCCCAAGATCACCGCCGCCGTGTCCAGCTCGACCTGCGACGCCGCTGCTGCCGTGCTGGTGGTGTCTGAAGCCGCGCTGAAACGCTACAACCTGACACCGCGCGCCCGCATTCACCACATCAGCGTGCGCGCTGACGACCCGATCTGGCACTTGACAGCCCCGATTGCGGCGACCGAATACGCGATGAAAAAAGCCGGCATGAAGCTGGACGACATCGATCTGGTCGAGATTAACGAAGCGTTTGCCTCGGTCGTGATGGCCTGGCTGAAGGAAACCCGCTACCCGCACGAGCGCACCAATGTCAACGGCGGCGCGATTGCGCTGGGCCACCCGCTGGGTGCCTCGGGCGTCAAGCTGATGACCACGCTGCTGCATGAACTCGAACGCACCGGCGGCCGCTACGGCCTGCAAACCATGTGCGAAGGCGGCGGCCAGGCCAATGTCACCATTCTTGAAAGACTCTGAAATCATGGTTATTTGCAACAACCGCACCGTCATCATCACCGGCGCCGGCGGCGGTCTGGGCCGCGCTTACGCGCTGGCCTTTGCTGCTGAAGGTGCCAATGTCATCGTCAACGACATCCGGCTGGAAGCCGCCGAAGCCGTAGCTTCCGAAGTCACCGCTGCCGGTGGCAAGGCGATTGCCAATAACGGTGACATCACCACCATGGCCGGTGCGCAATCCATCATTGACGCCGCCGTGGCGGCGTATGGCGAAGTGCATGTGCTGGTCAATAACGCCGGCATTCTGCGCGACCGCATGTTCGTCAGCCTGAGCGAAGACGACTGGGACCAGGTCATGCGCGTGCATTTGAAGGGCCACTTTTGCCTGGCCAACCTGCTGGGCAAGCGCTGGCGCGATGCGTCCAAGGCCGGCAACAAGATCGACGCCCGCATCATCAACACCAGTTCGGGCGCAGGCCTGCAAGGCTCGATTGGCCAGTCCAACTACGCTGCTGCCAAGGGCGGCATCGCCACGCTGACGCTGGTGCAGGCCGCTGAAATGGGCCGCTACGGCGTTACCGTCAACGCACTGGCACCGGCAGCGCGCACCGCCATGACCGAAGCCGGCATGCCGGACATGGTCAAAGCGCCCGATGACGACAGCTTTGACGGCTGGGCAGCAGAAAATGTCGCGCCGCTGGTGGTCTGGCTGGGCAGCAGCCAGTCGGCGCACGTTACCGGGAAAATGTTTGAAAGCCAGGGCGGCCGCATCTCCATCGGCGACGGCTGGCGCACCGACGCCACCCGCGACAAGGGCGCGCGCTGGGAGCCGGCTGAACTTGGCCCGGTCATTGACCAGTTGTTAGCCGAAGCCGTACCAGCGCAACGTATTTGGGGGGCTTGATATGCCTGCGTCGAATGATCGCCGCGATTTTTTGAAAGCAGGCGCGGCTTTGAGCGGTGCCGTGGCCCTGGGTTCCTCGGCCCGCCCGGCGCAGGCCGCCAGCCCGGCGTTGCCCTTGCCCGAATACGAGCGCTTTGACGCGGTCGGGCTCGCGCAGCAGATGCGGGGCGGCCACCTCACTGCGTTGGACACCCTGGAAGCTGCGCTGGCCCGGGTCGAGGCGCGCAGCGCGCTCAACACGGTCACCGTGCGTCACTTCGAGTTGGCCCGGGATGAGGCCAAAAAGCTCTCGGGCCTGAGCGCTGCCGACCGCGCCCGGCGTTATGAGACCTCACCCTTGACAGGCGTGCCGTTTGCGCTGAAAGACCTGGGCGTGGCCATGAAGGGCACCGTTACCACGCAAGGCAGCGTGTTCTTCAAAGACGCAGTCGCTGATTACGACTCGACGCTGGTGGAACGTTACCGCGCGGCGGGCTTGAATATTTTTGCCAAGCTGGCGTCGCCCGAGTTCGGGCAAACGGCCACCACCGAATCGCGCCTGTTTGGCCGCACGCGCAACCCCTGGGACCTGACACTGAGCAGCGGCGGTTCCTCTGGCGGCTCGGCCGCTGCGGTGGCGGCGGGCATCTTGCCGGTGGCCCACGCCAGCGACGGCGGCGGCTCGATCCGCATCCCGGCGTCTTTTTGCGGTCTGTTTGGCCTCAAGCCCAGCCGGGGGCTGGTGCCCATGGGCCCGCGCATGCTGGAGGGCTGGCTGGGGCTGTCGGCCAACCATGTGGTCAGCCGTTCGGTGCGCGACAGCGCGCTCTTGCTACAGCTGACCCAAGGGCCGGAGCCGGGGAGCCGCACCGGGCCGGTGCCGGGCCATGTGATGGACGCGATTGCGCGCCCGCCGCGCCGCTTGCGCATCGCCCTGATGGAGCAAAACCCCTTCGGTGCGCCGGTGCACCCCGATTGCCTGGAGGCGGCGCGCGGCGCTGCGAAGCTGTGCGAATCGTTGGGGCATCAGGTGGAAGTGGCTGCGCCCAGGCTGGACGTTGGCGCGCTGTTTGGCAGCATGGGCATCGTGACCGCAACCGGTGTTTTGCACACAGTCGGCGCCCGGGAGCAAGAGCTGGGTCGCCCGGTGCGCGAAGACGAGCTGGAACCGCTGAACTGGCGCAGCTTGCAGTTGGCCCGCAACTACACGGCCGACCAGACCTACACGGCGCGCACCGCGTTTGACCAGGGCGCTCGAAGCATCGATATTTTCTTGCAAACGTACGACCTGATTTTGTCGCCCGTGACGGCAGGGCCCGCGCCTTTGTTGGGCACCATGGCGCTGGACCAGCCGTATGAAGACTATGCACGGGTCGCGATGCAAGCTTCGCCGTTCACCGCGATTTTCAACATGACCGGCCACCCGGCCATGGCCGTGCCGCTGCACTGGAGCGAGCAGGGCATGCCTTTCGGCGCGCAGTTTGCGGGCCGTTACGGCGACGAAGCCACGCTGCTGGCACTGGCCGCACAGCTGGAACAGGCCGCACCCTGGAAAGACCGCCGGCCAGCGCTTTAACGCCCTGGCGCAGCGCCCTTGGCGTGCCAACCCCGGTGTTTGCCGGGGCGGCGCGCCATTCTTCATTTTTACTTTGGATGGATCACTCGCATGGACCTTTCCCTGAGCGACGAGCAGCAACAAATTGCCGACAGCGCCGCCACCTTTTTGCAAGAGGCCAGCGCCATGCTGGCGGTACGCGCTGCCAGCGAAAGCGCCAGCGGGCTGGACACTGAACTCTGGCGCGGCATCGCCGAACTCGGCTGGTGCGGTGTGCATGTGCCCGAGTCGGCCGACGGGCTGGGCTTGGGCCTGGTCGAACTGGTGCTGCTGCAAGAACAACTGGGCCGGCAACTGGCCTGTGTGCCGTTTTTTGACAGCGTGGCGCTGGCTGCGACGGTGCTGCGCGAGTTGCCCGGCAGCCCGCTGGCGCAGGAATGGCTAGCGCTGCTGGCCAGCGGGGAGAAAAGAGCTTCGCTGGCATTGACCGCTGGCCCGGCCACTGCGGGCCGCGCCCGGCGCACCGCTGACGGCTGGACGCTGGACGGCGACTGGCCGCAAGTGGGTTCTGCCGCGCTGGCCGATGTCTTGCTGCTGCCCGCGCAGGGCGAATCGGGCGAAAGCCTTTTGTTTGCCGTGCCGTTGGATGCGGCGGGCCTGCAGGTGCAGCCGCTGACCACGCTGGACACCACGCGCCGCCTGGCGCAAGTGCAGTGCCGGGCCGTGGCCTTGCCCGCTGACCACTGCATCGGCCAGGGCGCGTCGCTGGACGCCGTGCTGGCGCGCACGCTGCAACTCGGCGCGATTGCCTTGGCCGCTGAACAGGTCGGGTTAGCGCAGCAGTGCCTGGACCTGACGCTGGCCTATGCCGCGCAGCGCGTGCAGTTTGACAAGCCGATTGCCGGCTTTCAGGCGGTCAAGCACCGCTGCGCGCAGATGCTGGTGGCGCTGGAAAGCGCGCGCTCAGCTGTGTATGGCGCAGCCTGCATCGCCGCCACCGCGCCCGACGG
>JBBSRS010000270.1:0-4288 GCA_038242795.1 Burkholderiales bacterium | reverse complement strand
CAGGCCTACAACATCGATGGCGGCATGACGATCTGACGCCATTGACTGAAGATGAACTGATTTAACCTTCACAGGAAATAAAGGGAAACCCCATGAAACTCGTTCGCTACGGAAACCCCGGCCAGGAAAAACCCGGCCTTATCGATGCGGCCGGCCAGCTGCGCGACCTGAGCAGCCTCGTCGGCGACATCGGGCCGGACCAGCTGGGCGATGCGGCATTGCAGGCGCTGCGCCAGCACGACACCAGCACGCTGCCAGCGGTCGAAGGCTCGCCGCGCCTGGGCAGTCCGCTGACCGGCACCCGCAAGTTCATCGCCATCGGCCTGAACTACGCCGACCATGCCGCCGAATCCGGCTTGCCGATCCCTGCCGAGCCGGTGGTGTTCATGAAAGCCACCAGCTGCATCCAGGGGCCGAACGATGCGGTGATGCTGCCCCGGGACTCGGTCAAGACCGACTGGGAGGTCGAGCTCGGCGTGGTCATCGGCACCCGCGCGCGCTATGTCTCCGAGATCGAGGCCCTAAGTCATGTCGCCGGCTACTGCACCATCAACGACATCAGCGAGCGCGAATACCAGATCGAGCGCGGCGGCACCTGGGACAAGGGCAAGGGCTGCGACACCTTCGGCCCGCTCGGCCCCTGGCTGGTGACGCGCGACGACATTGCGGACCCGCAAAACCTGAGCATGTGGCTGGACGTCAACGGCCGGCGCATGCAGACCGGATCGACCCAGACCATGGTGTTCAGCGTCGCCAAAATCGTCAGCTATGTCAGCGAGTTCATGACGCTGGAGCCGGGCGATGTGATCACCACCGGCACGCCGCCCGGCGTCGGCCTGGGCATGAAACCGCCGGTGTACCTGAAGGCGGGCGACACCATGGCACTGGGGATTGAAGGCCTGGGCGAGCAGCGGCAGGTGGTGGTTGCCTTTCAGCGCTAGGACAAGCCTGCGCGAAAAAATCGATCGAAACCTCGTTTTACGCAATGTAGACATGCGGTGACAGCTCTTTTTTTCAATAGCAAATCACGCAGGTTTCCCCAGCGAAGCATCCGGGCCTGAGCCTACAGTGTCGCGCGGGAAACAGCGGTGCGGTCGTCAGGCGTTGTAGGCTGACGGCCCCCACCACGCATCTTCCAGAAAGCACCTCATGAACATTCCTTCCCTGCAGGGCACGGTCAGCGCCGAAGAATGGCAGCTGCGCTGCGACCTGGCGGCCTGCTACCGGCTGGTCGCGCTGTACGGCTGGAGCGACCTGGTGTTCACCCACATCAGCGCCAAACTGCCCGAGTCGGTTACCGGCGCCGGCGCGCACCATTTCCTGATCAACCCCTACGGCCTGATGTTCGACGAGATCACCGCGTCCAGCCTGGTCAAGGTCGACGAGCAATGCAACAAGGTCATCGAGTCGCCGTTTCCGGTCAACCCGGCCGGTTTCGTCATCCACAGCGCCGTGCATGCCGCCCGGCCGGATGCGGTGTGCGTGCTGCACACCCACACCCGGGCCGGCGTGGGCGTCAGCGCGCAGGCCGGCGGCATCCTGCCGATCAGCCAGCAATCGACCTTTGTGCTGGCGTCGCTGGCCTACCACGACTATGAAGGCGTGGCCTTCAAGGAGGCTGAAAAGCCGCGCCTGCAGGCCGACCTGGGCCGCGCCAATTTTTTGGTGCTGCGCAACCACGGCCTGCTGGTCGTCGGCAAGTCGATCGCCGATGCGTTTTTGAGCATGTACACCTTTGAGGCCACCTGCCGCATCCAGGTCGATGCGCAGGCCGGCGGCGGCGCGTTGACGCAGGTCAACCCGCTGATCGTGCAGGGGGTGTCCGAAGCGATGCGCGTGCAGACCGGCGGCCTGGGCGGCGCTTTTGTCTGGCCGTCGCTGATTCGCAAGCTGGAGCGGCTCGACACCAGCTACCGGACCTGACCAACACCTGTCAGGCCGGGTAGAGCATCCTGCGACGGGCGGACGCTCAAAAACCCGTCAGGTCCGGCGAAGCGGCAACGGCCGGCTCAGAGGCGCTGCCCTGGCCATCAGCGGGCATTTCGCCCTCATCGACGGTGATTTCCTTGCGCAGCATCTTCACGTCGCCAAAAATCGTGGCAAAGGCCACGTCCTTGGCATCGCGGCCGGTGCCGATGCGCACCAGCCGGTCGATGGGCGCCATGCGCGTGGCGTCGAACAGCACCCAGCGGCCGTCGAGCCAGGCCTCGAACACGGCATGGAAGTCCTGCGGCGGTTCGCTGAATTTCACATAACCGACCACCAGCCGCGCCGGGATGTTCAGCGCCCGGCACAGCGTGATGCCCAGGTGCGCAAAGTCGCGGCACACGCCCACGCGCTGGACAAACACGTCCTGCGCCGTGGTGGTCGGCTGGGTGACGCCGGCCTGGTAGTCGATCGATTCGTGAATCCAGCTTTCCACCGCGCGCACCCGGCCCATGCCGGGCGGCAGGTGGCCAAACAGTTGCTGCGCCACGCGGCGCAGCGAATCGGATTCGCAGTAACGGCTGGGCATCAGGTAGTGCAGCACGTCGTCGGGCAAGGCACTGACCGGCGTCTCGTCCAGGTGCAGCGGCTGCGCGGCCGGATTTAGCTGCACGCGGGCGTGGTAATTGACCGACAGGACGCCCTTGGGCGCGTCCAGGCGAATGAACCGGTTGCCGCTGCGCTCGTCGGAGAAATGCCGCACCTTCATGCTCGGCGTGATGGTCAGCCGCTCCTCGACGACCTCATGGCCGGGATGAAACGCAGCGCCAATGTTCAGCAGAAAATGCGCCGGGCTGCTGACGTCGTATTCGAGCAGGCAGTCAACCAAAGAGGTATGCATGAACGGGTAGCTCCTGTAGGGCAAAACAAAAAAGGCCGGCTGCGTGGCAAGCCGGCCGGTTAATCACGCCTTCGCGGCGGGGGCGTCTGCGAATCGGTGCCGGAAAACCAGTTCTTGCAGGTCACGAACACGACGCGCACCGCGCGCTCCAGAATGTCGGCGGACAGCGTGGAAGGGCGGCGGGCCCGGAGCCGGAACACCAACAAGAACTCGGCAATGCGTGCCGGAAATCCGACCTGTCGCTGGGGGGCGATGGCCGGCACGGGGTGACTTGCAGGTTCTTCGAATTCCTCCCGGGAAGACCAACCCTTGAAAATACGGTGTTTCAACCGCGACACCGCCGTGCCTGGCGGCTTGGCGTCGTCGGGCTCTGTCACTTCATTATCTTCTTGGCAGCGCCCACGCCGAGCGCTGCCAGCACGATGAAAATCACCGCCAGAATCAGGAACAGTCCGAACAAGATTTTTGCGATCCCCGCCGCACCGGCGGCGACACCGGTAAATCCCAAGGCGCCAGCAATCAATGAAATGATCGCAAAAATAATTGCGTACTTGACCATTCTTCTCTCCTTCAAGGGCTTGGCCACAAACTTCGGCAGACATGCATCGATGGCAAGCCTCCATAAAATGACGGCTTTGATCGTAAAAGAGCACGGCGGTTTTCAAAATAAGCACGGCTCTTTGCGCCATGTAGGACATTGACTTGCGCTTTGCGCAAATACCGCCCATCTGCCGGTCAGAGGCTCTTATCGTGACATGGTTTCAAGACGAAGGAACGACGCATCCTGCATGCCATTATGGCCCGATGGCCAAACCGGAAACCTTGGGCAAAACCGGTTGGCCCTGAGCGCAAGCGAAAAGCCTGGCTGGCCTGCCCGGCCTCTCCCGGTTCATAATTGACGCGTGCTTTTCTCCAGGCTTCCCGTGTGCCAGACCATCCGGAACAGCCGACCGGGTGCAGCATGCCTGTGGCTCCGTTCCGGCCGGTGGCCTGCCTTGTCACTCCAGAACCAGGAAATTCAATGCCTTCTTTATTCGACACTGTCCAGGCCGGCGATCTGCTGCTGGCCAACCGCATCGTGATGGCGCCGCTGACCCGCAACCGCGCGCCCGATTCCAGTCCCTCGCCGCTGATGGCCGAGTACTATGCCCAGCGCGCCACGGCCGGTCTGCTCATCACCGAAGCCACGGCCATCAGCCACCAGGGCCAGGGGTATGCCGACGTGCCCGGCCTGTACGGCACCGAGCAGCTCGACGGCTGGAAACATGTGACCCAGGCGGTGCATGACGAGGGCGGCAAGATCGTGGTGCAGCTCTGGCACGTCGGCCGTGTCTCGCATTGCGAGCTGCAGCCGGACGGTGGCCAGCCAGTCGCGCCTTCTGCCATCACCGCCAAGACCAAGACGGTGCTGATCCGGGACGGCGTGCCGACCTTCGTGGCCACGTCCGAGCCGCGCGCGCT
>JBBSRS010000269.1:0-4288 GCA_038242795.1 Burkholderiales bacterium | reverse complement strand
CCTGACGGTGACCAACCACGTCTACAGCCCGTGGATCGTGCTGGTCAGCAAGAAGTGGTGGGACACCCTGTCGCAGGCCGAGCACAAGGTGTTGATGGACGCTGCCAAGACCAGCCGCGACTTTGAGCGCAAGGACACCCGCGAAGAAGCCTCCAAAGCCATGGCCGACCTCAAGTCCAAGGGCATGCTGGTCAATGAGCTGTCACCCGCCGAGGCCGAGCGCATGCGCGCCAAGCTGACCGGCGTGTATGCCGACATCGGCAAGGAAGTCGGCATGGACCTGTGGAACGAAACGCAAAAGGAACTGGCCCGGATTCGCGGCACCAAATAGTCGCCCGGCCAAGGAGGGCACGCATGGGTTGGATCAGCAACCCGGGCCAATTCAAGGCAGGTCCGGGCCCCACTCAATGCCTCAAGAGGCTGACCCGGGGCTGCCACCGGGCACCAGATCATCTTTAAAGACCAGAAAGTCTCCTGCAAAAATGCGTTCGGCAAATACAAGATAATTCTTCGAAAAAGACGCTCCTGATTTTTTGATCGGGTCGTCATGAGCTAAAAGACTGGAGGCACATGCTTTTAATTCATTTCGACAAGCCCGGCGACGCAGGTGTTGCTGACGGACTGGAAAGGGAATCGCTGGCCGTCGCCAAAGTGATCGGCTGCATTGGCCAACCCGATTTCGGCGTTTTGGCGCTTGGCGGCCTGAACGAGGTGCTGTCGTTGTGCTGGATGTCGATCTACAGCCTGCGCATCAAGCAACCGCCGCTGTTTCATGGGGGCGGCAGCTTTCAGTTGCCGGACCGCACGACCGAAGCCTTTGATTTCTACCGCCAGGGCATCTACCTGAACGACCACACTTTCGACGCGGCCTGGGATGGGCTGAAAAGCGGCGAAGCGGCCATCACCCACTGCCACGCCCAGGAAATTTCGGAAAAGCACCGGCAGGGCATTTACACCCGCAACGGACTGCGCGAGCGCGCCTCGCTGGTGCGCATGAAGAACGACGGCAGCCTGCTGGCCATCAACCTGTACCGTAACGAGCGCCAGGGCGCATTTCATGACGCTGACATTGACTTGTTAGGCCGCCTGGTCGAGCCGCTGTTCTCCTGCGTGAACCTGCATATTCAGCTGGCGGCTGCAAACGTCAATCCGGCTGATTCGCCACGGCATGGCGACCCGCTGCAGGGCCTGCCGAAGCGCGAACGCGAGGTGTGTGAACGCCTGCTACGGGGCTGGACACACGAAGGAGTCGCCGTTGACCTGGGCATTTCCACGGGAACCGTTAAGACCTACCGTGACCGTGCGTTCGACAGGCTGGGCATCCACCACCGCAACGAGCTGTTTGCGCTGGCGCTGGCGTGGTCGTCGCAGCCGTTGCCGCTGCTTGAGTCGGACGCGCCTTGAATCTTGAACAAAAAACGCGCCAAGCCAGGGCGTGCAGTTCGCGCGCACGCGATATTTTTGCTTCTTAATTCATAGCTGATTGCGCACAACAGTCTTGCGTTAACGGCTTATTTGATATCAAAAATATGGCCCGTAGCGTCAAACCCCCATAGGGTTATCCCGGTCGCCATCGCAGCGGACAGACAGGCGGCGGCTCGCCCCATAAGCTTCCTTCCAGCAACCCGGCGTTCATCGACAGCGCCGGCAACCCCACCGATGGAAGGAATCACAGTGAGCGTACGCAGCATCCAGGGCATCGCGGACATCCGGGAGATCGAATCGTCTCCCTACGAAGCATTCATGCCGCACCAGAGCGTCTTCGACGGACTGGCAAGCGCCGCTCGCCGGTATCCGGACCGCCGGGCACTGACCTTTATCGAATCGGCTGACCCGTCTGCGCCCAACAAAAGCTGGAGCTATTCGCAGTTCATCGACCAGGTGCGCCGCGCAGCGCAGCTGTTCACCGAACTGGCGGGCGCGGAGGCGCCGCGCGTGGCCATGCTGCTGCCAGCGATTCCGCAGGCCTACTTCACGCTGTGGGGGGCTGAAACGGCGGGCGTCATCTGCCCCATCAACTACCTGCTGGGCCAGGAACACATCGCCGACCTGATCAATACTGCGCAGATCAACGTGCTGGTGGCGCTCGGGCCTCATCCGGAGCTCGACATCTGGTCGCACGTGGCGCACCTTCGGACAAACTGCCCGTCGCTCAAGGCCGTGGTTGCCGTGGGCGGGGCTGAAGACGCGCCCGATTTTGACGCACTGCTGGCCGACAGGCCAGCGCAAGAGATCAAGCAACGGCCTGGTGCAAGCGCTGATGATCTGGTCGCGCTGTTTCATACCGGCGGCACCACCGGCCACCCCAAGCTGGCGCGCCACACGCACAAGAACCAGTTGCACACCGCCTGGAGTGCGGCCTGCATATACGGTGCCACCGAAAACGACGTCATGCTCAACGGTTTTCCGCTGTTTCATGTGGCCGGCTCCTTCGTCTATGGCCTGTCGACCCTGCTGTCGGGCGGCGAGCTGGTGCTGCCAACCTTGCTGGGCCTGCGCAACACCAGCTTTGTCAAAGCCTACTGGAAATTCCTGGAACGCCACCGCATCACCCTGCTGGCCGGCGTGCCTACCGTCATGTCCAGCCTGCTGGGGGTACCGCGCGCAGGCGAGGATTTGTCAAGCGTGCGCTGCCTGCTGACCGGCGGCTCGCCGCTGCCGACCGAACTGGCCGATGCCTTCGAGCAGCGCCTGGGCATTCCCGTCAGGAACATCTTGGGCATGACCGAGTGTGCCGGCGTGATCGCCATAGAACCGGTGGCGGGGCCCCGTGTCCCAGGCTCGGTCGGCCTGGCATTGCCGTTCACCGTCGTGCAGGTCGCTGATGAAGCCGGACAGGTGCTGCCTGACGGCACCGATGGCATCTTGCGTCTTCGCGGGCCGAATGTCAGCCCCGGCTACACCGACCCGAAAAACGACGCCGGCGTATTCACCGAAGACGGTTGGCTGATCAGCGGCGACATTGGTCACCGGGATGCTAACGGCTACCTTCACGTCACCGGCCGGTCCAAGGACGTGATCATCCGCAGCAGCCACAACATCGACCCGGCGGTTATCGAAGATGCGCTGCTTCGCCACCCCGCAGTGCTGATGGCTGCTGCCGTCGGCGCGCCTGATGACTACGCCGGCGAGTTGCCGGTGGCTTTCGTGTCGCTCAAGCCGGGCAGCTGGATTGACGCCGCTGAACTGTGCGAATTCGCGCAGCGCTACATTCCGGAACGCCCGGCCTACCCAAAAACCATCCATATCCTGGAGGCCTTGCCGATGACCGCCATTGGCAAGCTGTTCAAGCCCGCGATGCGCGTTATCGCTGCGCAAGTGGTGCTGCAGGAACGGCTGGCGCGCCATGGCCTCGACAAGACGGTGGCGGTGGAAGTGTCGCTCGAAGGCAAGGCTCAGGTGGTGCGCTTCAGCGTCAGCGGCGACATCAGCATGGCCGCGCGCCTGCAGGAGATGATGCAGGGTTTTCCGCTGAAATACCGCGTCGACATGTGCAGCCCGACCGACGCAGGGGTGCAACCATGAACCCGACCATCCTGTATGAAAAAGACGGTCCGATCGCCACGATCACGATCAACCGGCCGGGTGCGCGCAATGCGCTGACGCCGGAGATGTTGTGCCGACTGGCCGATGCCTTTGTCGATTTTCGCAACGACGCGCACTTGCGCGTGGCCATCCTGACAGGCACTGGCGAGCTGGCGTTTTGCGCGGGCGGCGACCTGGCGCGCACGCGTCCCTTGATGACCGGCGCGCGCGAGGCCGAGGATGACTGGGACCGCCGCGTGCAGGGTGAGCCGCAGGTCATGGCCGCATCGTCGCTTCGCGGGTTTGCGCTGGACAAGCCGGTCATCGCGGCAGTCACTGGGACCTGCCTGGCGGCCGGCTTTGAAATCCTGCTGGGTACCGACATTCGCATTGCAGCCGCGCACGCCAGCTTCGGCCTGCCCGAAGTGCAACGTGCCGTGATTCCGTTTGCCGGCTCGCTGGCGCGGCTGCCACGGCAGATCGCGCAGGCTCACGCCATGGAAATCCTGCTCACCGGGCGGCCTGTCAGCGCCGAGCGCGCGCTGCAGATCGGACTGGTCAACCAGGTGCTGCCGGCCGCCGAGGTCATGCCCCGGGCGCTGGAGATGGCGCGGCAGATCGCCGGCAACGGACCGCTGGCGGTCCAGCGTGTGAAGCACACCGTCTTTGCGGCCAGCGGTCAGTCGCTGGAAACCGGTTTTGCGCTGGAAGACGAAAGCCGGCGACTGGTGCTGGGCAGCGCCGACGCCCGCGAGGGGCCGCT
>JBBSRS010000268.1:0-4288 GCA_038242795.1 Burkholderiales bacterium | reverse complement strand
CCGCCCACAGCCAGGCCAGCGCGACGCTGATGTAAACCCCGCCATACGCGGCATAGACCCGTCCGGCGGCGGCTTCGTGCAGCGTCAGCAGCCAGGCGAACAGGGCCAGGCTGAACGCCGCCGGCACCAAGAGCCAGATGGACGCCTGCCTGGCCAGCCACAAATAAGGCAGGTAGCAGCCCACAATCTCGGCCAACGCGGTTGCCAGGAACAGAAAAAAGGTTTTCACCGGTCAGCGCAGGATCAGCACCGGCACCTCGCTCAATCGCAGCAGCGTGGTCGTCGTGCTGCCAACGAGCAACTGGCGGATGCGTGAATGGCCGTAAGCGCCCATCACCAGCAACGACGCGCCTTGCGCCTTCACGAAGGTTGGCAGCACGTCTTCGGGCTCGCCGGTCAGCAAGACCATCGACGCCTCAAAACCTGCCGACACCAGTGACTGCCAGGCGTCTTTCAGCTGCCGTTGGGCCTGCACGGTGTCCTCGCCCGCCATCGCCACGACCATCGGCAGGCCCTTGAGCATCGGGCTGCGTGCCACGGTCTCGACGGTCGTGCGCGATGTCGGGCTGCCGTCAAAGGCGATGACGACGCGCGTGGGCGGCGCAAAAGGTGCGCCCGTCGCCACCAGCACCGGGCGCTTCACCGAACGGATCACGCGCTCGACATGGTGGTCGAGGTGAATTTTTGACGCATCGCTGGCACGGTAGTGCTGGCCCAGCACGAACAGGCGCGCGTCCGGTTCTACTTCCAGCACGTTGTCCAGCAGTTCGCCATGGCGCAAGCGCACATCGACCGACGCCACACCCGCCGCCGTGGCGCGCGCCTGGGCATCGGCCAGCATTCGCTTGCCCGCTTCCAGCGCCACCTTGGCGCGCTGGGCATCGAGCACGCTCAGCTCTTCGAGCAGCGCTTCCTGCGCGCCCAGCCCGATGGCACCGCTGAAGTCGGTGAGCAGCGGGCGATCGGCGCGCTCCAGCACATGCAGCAGATCCAGCGGTGTAGCCAGCCGCTGCGCCGACCACGCCGCCCAGTCGATCACGCCAGCGGTGCTGGCCAGGCCGTCGATGCAGGCATAAACCTTGTTCATGGGAAGCTCCTTTTTTCCGGTAGATGCAAATAATGCCGTCAGTGCATGAGTTTTTCAACGGCACCGGGTTTGTCGTGCACCGCAAAGCGGTCCATCATCGTCGCACTGGCTTCATCAAGGCCGAGCACCTCCACCTCGGCGCCTTCGCGCTTGAACTTAAGCACCACCTTGTCCAGCGCGCCAACCGCCGTAAGGTCCCAGAAATGGGCGCGGCTCACGTCGATGCGAACCTTTGGCACCGCTTCCCTGAAATCAAAACTGTTGATGAAAGTCTCAGACGAAGCAAAAAACACCTGCCCCACCACGCTGTAGGTGCGCAGGCGGCCCCCGGCCTCCAGGCTGCGGTCGATGCGCAGCACCTTGCCAACCTTGTTCGCAAAAAAGATGCCCGACAACAGCACACCGGCCAGCACGCCCTTGGCCAGGTCATGCGTCGCCACGGTGATGACCACGGTGGCGATCATGACAAGGGTTGAACTGGGCGGATGCTTGCGCAGGTTGCGCACCGAGTCCCAGCTGAAGGTGCCGATGCTGACCATGACCATCACCGCCACCAGCGCCGCCATCGGAATCTGCTTGACCCACGGGCCCAAAAACACGATCAGCACCAGCAGCCCCAGCCCTGCTACCAGCGTCGACAACCGCCCGCGCCCGCCCGATTTCACGTTGATCACCGACTGGCCAATCATGGCGCAGCCCGCCATGCCGCCGATAAAACCGGTGGCGATATTGGCCACGCCCTGCCCCACGCATTCGCGGTTCTTGTTGCTGGGCGTGTCGGTCAGCTCGTCAACAATGGCAGCGGTCATCATCGATTCCAGCAGGCCGACGACCGCCAGCGTGGCGGCATACGGCAAGATGATCTGGAGCGTTTCCAGCGTCAAAGGCACATCGGGCAGCAAAAAGATCGGCAGGCTGTCGGGCAACTGGCCCATGTCACCCACGGTGCGAATGTCCAGCTTGAACACCATCGCCACGCCGGTCAGCACGACGATGGTGACCAGCGGCGACGGCACCGCCCGGGTGATGTACGGAAAACCGTAAATGATGGCCAGCCCCGCCGCCGTCATCGCATACACCACCCAGCTGACGTTGGTCAGCTCGGGCAGTTGCGCCATGAAAATCAGGATCGCCAGCGCATTGACAAAGCCGGTGATCACCGAGCGCGAGACAAAACGCATCAGCCCGCCGAGTTTGAGCAGTCCGGCGACGATCTGCAGCACGCCGGTCAGCACGGTGGCGGCCAGCAGATATTGCAAGCCATGCTGCTTGACCAGCAGCACCATCACCAGCGCCATCGCGCCGGTGGCGGCCGAGATCATGCCGGGCCGGCCGCCGGTGAAGGCGATGATGACGGCGATGCTGAACGACGCATACAGGCCGACCTTCGGGTCCACCCCGGCAATGATGGAAAAGGCGATGGCTTCGGGAATCAGGGCCAGCGCGACCACCAGACCGGCCAGCAAATCGCCCCGGATATTGGAAAACCAGTCCTGGCGCAGGGATGAATAAATTGTTTTCAAGGGATAAAAGCGGCGCCCCGCATGACCGGGCGACTGTCAGTCAAAGGGAAAGGGAAATTCAGGCAGAACCTGCCAAAAACGGCCTGACCCGGTGAACATCGGGGCAATTTGCGCCCAGGGTGACGGCTCAGGGCAGTGCCACCAAGCAAAAGTAGCCGCGCGGCATTTCGATGGCAGGACAGCAAACCCTGAAGGTGGCCAGCGCATTCAGAACGGTGTGCATGTCCGGATTTTAACCAGCGGCGTTTTGACGGACGCTTCGCGGCCAAAAGGGAAACCGCCCGGCCAGCATGGGGACAGGTAGGTACAAACCGGTATTTTTATGAAAAAACGGCCTCTGGCGCACTGCCCGTGAGCGCTAGTAGCTATTTTTTTAATAGCGCGCATTCATCCATCGCACAGATTAAATGGCTGCTGACGAGCCGGCGAAAAAGCGCGCAGACCTTATGCCAGCCACTTCTGGAAAAACTGCGCCTGCCCCATGGCCGGATCCAGCTGGTAGCCGGCAAAGCCGACGCGTTCGTACAGGCGGATGGCGCGGGCGTTGCCGGCCAGCACTTCCAGCGTCAGTTTGCAGGCCCCGCGCTGGCGGGAAATCTCCTCCACCAGCGCCAGCATCTGCTCGCCCACCCGCTGGCCCCGGTGGCTGGCCAGCACCGCCACGTCGTGAACATTGACCAGCGGACGGCAGGCAAAGGTCGAAAAGCCTTCGATGCAGTTGACCAGGCCGACCGGCTGACCGCCGTCATCGCCGGAATTTCCCGAGAACGCCAGCACGCTGAAGGCTTGCGGCCGCGCGGCAAGCTCTTTCACCAGATTGGCCTTGGCAAACGCGCTCAGGGCTTCGCCGCCACCGGCCGAGTCCTGCGCATAGGCGTCCAGCAGATGGACCAGCGCATCGGCGTGCACCGGGTTGGCGTAATCGGCCTGGCAAACATGCAGGCGGCGTGAAATCGATTCGGTGGGAGGGGTCACAGGAAACTTTTTGGGGATTAGCGGGGACATGAGTTTAAGGACCAGCCGGCCGTCATCCAGTCAAGCGCCCGTAGTGACGTGGCAACACCCTTGTCGCGGCTTTGCTTTACCGGACATTTACCGGCCTATTTCCAGAGCGACACCTGCGCCCGGAGGCTTGCAGGGATAATTATTCAGCGCAAGGCCTGTTGACGCGCCCGTGCCATTCGCCAGGGCTGCACAGGGCGCCTTCCCCCTCCCTCTAGAAATAAAAAATGCCGCTGCTCGCGACTTGTCGCAGCCTGCCAAAGGACCGCTGATGGATACCCGTGTTGAAACCCCGCCCATCCACAGCAACACGCCTCCCGTCAAACGCATGAGCCGCCGGTCACGCCTGATTGGCAGCGTGCTGGCGGTGGCGGTGCTGGCCGGCACCGGCTGGCTGGCCTGGCACCTGACGCATCCTGATGAATCGGCAGGCGCTGCGGGCGCACCGGGCGGGCGGCGCGGCGTACCGGCCACCACCGTCGGCGTGGCGACCGCCGAAAGCAGCCGCATTCCGGTCATTCTGGACGCGCTGGGCACCGTCACGCCGCAGGCCACCGTCAAGGTCCGGCCGCAGGTGTCGGGCGTGATGGAAAAAGTGCTGTTCAAGGAAGGCCAGATGGTGCGCGCCGGTGACGTGATGGCCACCATCGACGCGCGCCAGTTCGAGCTGGCGCTG
>JBBSRS010000267.1:0-4320 GCA_038242795.1 Burkholderiales bacterium | reverse complement strand
GACCGAACTGCGCCTGGACGACCTGTGCCGCGCCTGCGCCGCGCAGGTCGAGCGCATTGTCGAACTGGTGGACGAGGGCCTGCTGACGCCCGCCGGCAGCGCGCCCGGTGAATGGCGCTTCACCGGTGTTCACCTGCACCGCGCCCGCGTGGCGTTGCGGCTGGAAGACGACCTGGGCGTGAACCTGGCCGGCGCCGCGCTGGCGCTGGAACTGCTTGACGAGCTGGACATGCTGCGCGCCCGCGTACTGCGGCTCGAAGCCAGCGGTCGCTGAGCGGCAGCGCTTGAGGCGCAAGAAGAACCCCTGCCGTACAGCCTGGATACTTTGGCATCCCTCGACCCAGCGCGATGCGGCTTGTGATTTTTTTGTCAAAAATGCCGTTTGCGCATGCCTGTGGGTTCGCTACAGCTATTGAATCCATAGCATTGGACAACAAACGCTTACAGCGCGTGAACCGGTTCACGCTTATCGTGGCGGATTGCTGCCTGTGATTCCTGCTTTTCGCCGTTGGCCACTTGCCGGGCTTTTATGACCACCCACTTTTTCAATTTGCAATCACCCCGTATCGCAACCCCTGCCCGGCTCACGGCATTGCTGGCCATGGCAGCGTTGCTTTCGGCCTGTGGCGGTGGCAGCGACGGCGACGCCAGTCCAGCGTTGCCACCCACCGTCGCACCCGCTGCGTCCCCCAATCCAGCCATCGTGACCACGGTGGCCACGCCGCCCACCTATGCGCCCAACAGCGAGGAACTGGCGGCCTACCAGTTGCTCAATGCCGAGCGCGGGCGTTGCGGTTTCGGGCTGCTGGCGTCCAGCGCCTCGCTCGACAGGGCGGCCCGGGCGCATGCCGATTACCTCATTGTCAACAGCCTGAATTCGCACCTGGAGGACGCCAACCGTTTTCCGGAAGGCTTCACCGGCACCGACCCGGCCGCGCGCGTGCGGGCCCAGGGCTATGCCGACCTGGGCGGCGTGACCGATGAATTTGCCTTTTTCACTTCCAGCAACGCCATGCTGCCCAAGCGTGGCATCGGTGTGCTGGGCATTCGGGGGCTGCTGAACGCGCCCTACCACCTGAACGGCCTGATGAGCGGCTACCGCGATGTCGGCGTGGCGGTGCGCTCCCGCGACGACACCGGCAAGGGCCAACCCGGCGTTTTCGTTCAGGTCAATGCGGCCTACACCGCCAGCGCCGGCCCGCAACGGCTGGGCAGCGGCGACGTGCTGACCTATCCCTGCCAAGGCACGGTTAACGTGAACCCGCAGTTGAGCAACGAAACCCCCAATCCGGTGCCGGGCCGCGACCTGCGCACGGCCCCGCTGGGCTCGACCGTGTACCTCGCGGTGCGCGAAGGCAACCGGCTGGCCATCACCCGCGCGGCCATGACCCGGGCGGCGACCGGCGAAGCTGTGCTGCTGCGCGCGCCAATCACCTCTACCAACGACCCCTACGGGCCGTGCCTGACCGGCTGCTTCGGGCCGCACCAGGCCTATGTGGTTCCCGACGCGCCCTTGCTGCCGGAAACGGCCTACACCGTCACCCTCAGCGGCACCAACAACGGGACCGCCTTCAGCCGCAATTTCACCTTTTCGACCGGCAGCGGCGGCTGAAGCCCCCAGCGGGCATTTCCCAGCCAGACCAGTCCACAAAAAGTGCCAGTTGCGCAGGACTGGCGGTCGTCATTTGCTATCAATGCAATAGTACCTATCGCCTTGGAACACCCTGGTGTCCGGCTGGTTCCATCAGACCGAAACGGAACGCACCCAGGGCCTGAACCGGCTCCAAAAATTCCATGGATTGCACGGCTGAACGTAAATCCGGCCCTTCTTGACGGCGCAATCGATACCAAGCCAATGGCTGGCTGACAGCATCACCGCCCTCCCGTCGGCGGCAAAACCTACTTCGGCTAGCCCAAACCCGCAGCACCTGCGTAGTTCGCGCTTACCACCCGAAATGGCGGATTCTTACTTTCGGAATCACAACAGCGCATTAGCCTTGAGGGCAATCCTTCCGCCGTGTCTGCTTTTGTTTTGCTGCGGTTTTTATCCGGACAATCTGATGATCCACCTTCCTATCCACGCCTCTGACTGCATTGACAAGCCATCACACCCAGCATCCGGCATTCATCCGATGCGCAATCTTTTCCGGTCTTCCCACAGCACCACGCTTGGTCGTGCATGCCCGCCATGCTGGGCATAGTCATACCGGTCCACAACGAAGAGGTTTGGCTGGCCAGCTGTTTGCAGGCTGTCCTTAAGGCAGCGGCTTCGCCCAAACTTAGCGACGAAATGGTGCACACGCTGGTGGTGCTGGACAGTTGCACCGACGACAGCGCGTGCATAGCGACCAGTTTTGGCGTTCAAACACTCACGGTGCAGGCGCGCAATGTCGGCATTGCCCGAGCGACCGGCGCGCAACGCTGCCTTGACATGGGCGCGCGCTGGCTGGCCTTTACCGATGCCGACACGCTGGTGTCGCCCGACTGGCTCGCCGATCAGCTTGACCAGTGCAGCGACGCGGTTTGCGGCACGGTGGCGGTCGATGACTGGAGCGGGCATGCGCCGCAACTGGCGCTGCATTTCAAGACCAGCTACAACGACGCGCATGGCCACCGGCACATCCACGGCGCCAATCTGGGGGTCAGTGCCCAGGCTTACCGCGATGCGGGCGGATTTCCGCCGCTGGCCTGCAGCGAGGACGTGGCGCTGGTGCATGCGCTGGAGGCATGCGGCGCCTTGATTGCCTGGTCGGCCGCACCACGCGTGGTGACCAGTGCCCGCAAGGATTTCCGTGCAGCAGGCGGCTTTGGCGCCACCCTGCTCAATGTGTTTCCTGGATCCGGCCTGGCCGGCGAGGCGGCGGCATGCGCCTAGCCGACAGCCCTGACGACGCGCGTATTCCCGGCAAGGAGGCGCCGGCGCCGCTGCATGAGCAGGAGGTTGCCCGCCAGTTGCGCGAACTTGTCGATGCCGGCCTGGGTGAACTGCCAGCGCCCGGCAGCGGCCGAACACTGGAGCGCTGGCAGGCGCTGGCGCGGGTGGGTGCGCAGGACCTGTCCCTGGCCAAGCTGTTTGAAGGCCATACCGATGCGCTGGCCATCCGGCGCGAGCTGGGCGCGCCCTCCGCGCCGCCGGGTTCAAGCTGGGGCATGTGGGCCGCCGAGCCGCCCGATGCCAGGGTGGTGTTCGAGCCCGCTGACAATGCCTTCGCCGTCGGCAAAAACAGCCAGGACGATTCAGGGCACGGTGTCCTTCTTCAAGGCCGCAAGGCCTGGTGCTCGGGCGCCCGGTCGGTGTCGCACGGGCTGCTCACGGTGTGGCGCAGCGACGGCTCCGGACCATTTTTGGCCAGTGTGGCCATGCAACAGCCCGGCGTGCAGGTGTCCGCAGAAGGCTGGCCGGCCATTGGCATGGCAGCCAGCGCCAGCGTCGATGTGGTTTTCACTTCCGCCCGCGCGCAACTGGTCGGCCAGGCCGGCGCCTACCTGGACCGGCCCGGCTTTTGGCACGGCGGCGCGGGCATTGCAGCCTGCTGGCTGGGCGGTGCGCAAACACTGGCGCATGCGCTATGGCAAGCCACGTCCCTGGGTGGCCCAAGCGACAAAAACCTGCTGCGCCAAATCGCCCTGGGCAAGGTCGACCTCGCCCTTCGGCACACCGCTGCATTGCTGCGCGAGGCAGCGGCCTGGATTGACGCGCATCCAACGGCCGATGCCAGTGCGCTGGCGCTGCGCGTGCGGCTGAGCGCCGAAACCAGCGCTGACCAGGTCCTCGCCGAAACCGGCCGGGCGCTGGGGGCGGCCCCTTTCTGCAAGAACGCCGGCTTTGCGCGCATGGCCTGCGACCTGCCGGTGTATCTGCGTCAAAGCCATGCCGAACGCGATTTTGCGGCGCTGGGCGAAAGAGCTGCCATTGCAGGGCCGCAGTCATGGTCGCTGTAGTGTTCGACCGGCAGATCCGTGGCGAAGGCACCTCCGAAGCACAGTGGCAGGCATGGCCCTGCCTTGGCGAACTCGTCCAGGTGTCCCTGGATGACCTGGTGCCACCAGCCTGCCGCGCCGTGGTAATTGCGCCGCATCCAGACGATGAAGTGATTGGCTTCGGCGGTCTGCTGGCGATGCTGGCTGCGCGCGGCAGCGCCATTCTTGTGGTCGCCTTGACTGATGGCGAAGCCAGCCACCCTGGTTCTCTTTTATGGCCGCCGCATCGACTGGCTGACGCGCGCATCGGGGAAAGCCGGGCCGGCCTTGGTCATCTGGGTGTGCCGCCGTACAGCCAATGCCGTCTGTCGCTGCCCGATGGCAAGCTCGCCGCGTGCG
>JBBSRS010000266.1:0-4334 GCA_038242795.1 Burkholderiales bacterium | reverse complement strand
GCATGACCAACACCTACATGCTGGGCGGCGAAAAAGACCCGCAGGAAATCGTTGCCAGCATCAAGAAGGGCCTGTACGCCACCAACTTTGGCGGCGGGCAGGTGGACATCACTTCGGGCAAGTTCGTGTTCTCGGCCAGCGAAGCCTTCTGGGTGGAAAACGGCAAAATCCTGTACCCGGTCAAGGGCGCGACGATTGTCGGCAATGGTCCGGACGCACTGACCCGCGTCACCATGATCGGCAACGACATGCAGCTTGACAGCGGCGTCGGCACCTGCGGCAAGGAAGGCCAGAGCGTGCCGGTTGGCGTCGGCCAGCCGACACTGCGCATTGACGGCCTGACCGTGGGCGGCACGGCGTGAGGGGTGTTTTTTCGGGCTGTGCTACATTTCAGCAGATGAATTCCGCGAAATTTTCTTTTGCTTACTTTTGGTTCTCAAGCGCCTCCGGCGGCAGAGAGACTTTCGCGTAAGCAGCAGAAAACGCAGCGAATCTCCAGAAACCGCCGGGCCCCCGGCGGTTTTTTTTTGCCCGTTCCGATTTGCCAATTCCCTGAAACAGCCCGTACCCGTTTTGAAATCTTAGAAAAAGGAAGCCCGTGATGAATGCCAATGCCAACCCCGCCAGCCCCAGCTGGTATGCGAACGTCGAAAAAACCAGCGAGACCGACGACAAACGCATCAAGGACATCACCGTGCTTCCCCCTCCCGAGCATCTCATCCGCTTTTTCCCGATTGCCGGCACGGTGGCCGAATCGCTGATCACCCGCACCCGCCACAACATCCACAACATCATCGCCGGCACCGACGACCGGCTGCTGGTGGTGATCGGCCCGTGCTCGATTCACGACCCCATGGCCGCGCTCGACTATGCCCGCCGGCTGGCCGAGCAGCGCAAGACCTACGCAGGGACGCTGGAAATCGTGATGCGCGTCTACTTCGAGAAACCGCGCACCACGGTGGGCTGGAAAGGGCTGATCAACGACCCCTACCTGGACGAAAGCTTTCGCATCGACGAAGGCCTGCGCATTGCCCGCCAGCTGCTGATCGACATCAACCGCCTGGACGTGCCGGCCGGCAGCGAATTCCTCGACGTGATTTCGCCGCAGTACATCGGCGACCTGATCTCGTGGGGGGCCATTGGCGCGCGCACCACCGAAAGCCAGGTGCACCGTGAACTGGCGTCCGGCCTGTCCGCGCCGATTGGCTTCAAAAACGGCACCGACGGCAACATCCGCATCGCCACCGACGCGATTCAGGCGGCGGCGCGCGGCCACCATTTCCTGTCGGTCCACAAGAATGGCCAGGTGGCGATTGTGCAGACCAATGGCAACCAGGACTGCCATGTGATTTTGCGCGGCGGCAAGGCGCCCAACTACGACGCCGCCAGCGTGGCCGCCGCCTGCAAGGCGCTTGAAGCTGCCCAACTGCCGGCAACGCTGATGGTCGACTGCAGCCATGCCAACAGTTCCAAACAGCATGAAAAGCAGATGGACGTGGCGCGTGATATTGCCGCCCAAATCGCCGGTGGCTCGCGCCAGGTGTTCGGCCTGATGGTCGAAAGCCATCTGGTGGCCGGCGCGCAAAAGTTCACCGCCGGCAAGGACGACGCCAAAGCGCTCGAATACGGCCGCAGCATCACCGATGCCTGCCTGGGCTGGAACGATTCGCTGGACATGCTGGCGACCTTGTCAGCCGCCGTCGAGGCGCGTCGGGCAAAATGATGCGGCACGCCTGCCCGTCGGCTGAAGGCCGGGCTGACAGCCATGGGCCGGGCCTTGGCACGGTTCACTGACCGCGCTACGGCGCGGCGCTGAAGTTGGCGCCGGATTCGTCATCACTTTCACAGGAAACCCTTATGCGCAGCGAAGTCACTGTCACTTTCAAGAACCAGCCCCCTGTCCAGATTGAACTGCATGACCTACCCGAGCCCATGCCCGCCGAGGCAGCGCGCCGCTGGCTGGACGAGCAGTTCACCCAGATGGGCTGCGAGCCGCTGCGGCCCACCGGCAAGCTGCTGACCGCCGACAAGGTCATGGTGGTCGCCGAGGCTGCCGGTCCGGCCAGGTTTTCCGATGCCGAATGGGCGCAGGCCTTTGCCCGCGCCGCCACCACGGCACTGGGCCGGCCGGTGGTGAACATCGACGTGACGGCTTTGAGCATCAGCTATTGAGCTGGGTTCAAAGACGCAAGCCGATGACAAAAAATTTGCTATTGAAAAAATAGCTACTTACACAGTCGGGTATTGCGCAAAAGCCCTAAAGCATATAAAACAGCGGTGAGGGTGCTGATCTTGCCCTGCCTGCTTCCATGGCCGCCAGGTCACGTTGCGTTGCATCTCCACGGCGTGGACGCCAGCGAATTGCCCGAGGGCGGGGTGCTTTTCCGCTTTCTATTTCGTGCGTTCTTTGTCAAGGCTTTCTGCCCGCTGTCCGATGCAGGACGGCCTTCTTCACTGCCGCCTCTTGTCGATGTCCACGCATGAAACACCCCAAGTCCCCCTCCCAACCCGTTCTGTCAGGCGACGCCGTGCGGGCCGAGTCCGCCCAAACCGCCGGCACCGCCCTGCGGCTCGATGGCGCCAAGGGCGGGCCGCGCCTGTCCGCCGCGCAGCAGCGCTTTAACCGCCTGCTGGCCAAAATCGACAAGCTTGAAGGCCAGGTCACCGAAATCAAGACCCTGGCCGATGCCTTTTATCCGCTTTACCAGAGCACGCTGGAGCCGCTGCGCGAGGCGCACCGGGCGCTGATGCGGCGCATGGCGCTGGCACTGGACGAGCGGCTGCAGCGCAAGGGCGTGACGCCGACCCAGAAGCGCAACGGACTGGACATCCTGTGCGGGCTGTGCGAAACGCTGGCGGGCTTTGGCGATGAAGCCATGGCCGCGCTGCACGACCAGCGCAGCGCACGCACCTTGCGGCAGAAGGAAGAAGACCAGGCCGCGATGATGCGTTCGATGATGGAACAAGCGCTGGGCGCACCGCTGGACCTGCAGGGGCAGGATGAATCGCTGGACCCGCTTGAAGCCGTGATGCGCGCCAGCCACGAACGCCTGCACGAAGCGATGCAGGCCGAAGAGGCGCAGCACGAGGCGCAACAAGCGGCGGCCCAGGCCAAAAGAAAAAAGAAAAACCCCACGCCAACCCGGCGCAAGTCGGAACAGCAACAGGAAGACGCCGACACGGTGCTGCGCCAGGTCTACCGCCAGCTGGCCAGCGCGCTGCACCCCGACCGCGAGCGCGACCCGGCCGAGCATCAGCGCAAAACGGCCCTGATGAGCGAAGCCAACGCCGCCTATGCCAAACAAGACCTGGTGGCGCTGCTGCACCTGCAGTTGCGCATTGCCCAGGCCGACATGCAGGGCCTGCTGCAGCAACCCGAGGAACGCATCGCCGCCATGGGTTTGCTGCTCAAGCAGCAGGCCGCCGAGCTGGAGAATGAATTGTTGGCCCGGCAACGGCACCTGCAGGACGAGTTCGACCTGGCGTTCTACCAGGCGCCAACCGCCGCCCTGCTGCGGCGCAAGCTGGAACAGGCGACCAAAGACCTGAAGGGCGAACTGGCGTTCATGGAAGAAGACATTGCATTGGTACAGGACGACGCGGGATTCAAGCGCTGGTTGAAGGAGCAGGCCAGGATGGGCCGGGATTCGGGTTATTTCTGACCGGCAGCGCAGTGCGTGCTTCAAAAGTTACGCTATTTCAGGTCTTTTAGCCGTTTTGCGCACTATGGACGGGCGTGAGCAGCTATTCAATAGATAGCATCAAGGCTGCGCCAGTGCTGCCAGCAATATCGCATGAATGCCGCCAAAGCCGCCATTGCTCATGCACAGCAAATGGTCGCCCGGCCGCGCAGCCGCCTTGACCTGCGCCAGCAGTTGCGTCAGGTTGTCGGCCACCTGGGCGCGTTCGCCCATGGGCGCCAGCGCCGCCCGCGCATCCCAGTCCAGCCCGCCGGCATGGCAGAACGCCAGGTCGGCCTGCGCCAGGCTCCAGGGCAGTTGCGCGGTCATGCTGCCGAGCTTCATGGAGTTGCTGCGCGGCTCGAAAATCGCCAGGATGCGTTCGTCGCTTTTGCCCGCGCTGTTCAACTGGCGGCGCAGGCCATCGACCGTGGTGTGAATCGCCGTCGGGTGGTGGGCAAAATCGTCATACACCGTAATAACGCCCCCGTCGCGCGGCACCACGCCGCGCACTTCCATGCGCCGCTTGACGTTCTGGAAGGACGCCAGCGCCTCGGCGGCCTGTTCTGGCACCACGCCAACATGCTCGGCCGCCGCGATGGCCGCCAGGGCGTTCAACTGGTTGTGCACGCCGCTGATGTCCCATTGCACCCG
>JBBSRS010000265.1:0-4335 GCA_038242795.1 Burkholderiales bacterium | reverse complement strand
CCGACCTTCGACATCGAAGGCGTGGACGCCGCGCACAAGGCGACGCTGATGAGCGCCATTGCCTTTGGCAGTCCGGTGCAGTTCGACAAAGCCTATGTCGAGGGCATCACGAGCCTGGCGGCGCAGGACATTCGCTACGCCGAGCAACTCGGTTACCGCATCAAACTGCTGGGCATCACCAAACGCGTGGCGGGCGGCATCGAGTTGCGGGTTCACCCAAGCCTGATCCCGGCCAAGCGCCTGCTGGCCAATGTCGAGGGTGCGATGAATGCCGTTGTGGTGAATGGCGATGCCGTCGGCACCACGCTGTACTACGGCAAAGGCGCTGGCAGCGAGCCCACCGCCAGCGCGGTGATTGCCGACCTGGTCGACATTGCGCGGCTGCACACCGCCGACCCCGAACACCGCGTGCCGCATCTGGCCTTCCAGCCCGACGAAATGAGCGACCTGGCCATCGTGCCGATGTCCGAAATCGTCACCAGCTATTACCTGCGCCTGAACGTGGCCGACGAAGCCGGCGTGCTGGCCAATGTCACCGGCATCCTGGCATCGTTCGGCATCAGCATTGATGCGGTGTTGCAGCGCGAAGCCGACGAAGTGGGCGGCGAAGGCTCGACCCAGACTGATTTGATCATCCTCACGCATGACTGCGTCGAGGCCAAAATGAACGAAGCCATCACGCAAATGCAGGCCCTGCCCACCGTGCTGGCGCCCATTGTCCGCATCCGCAAGGAGGAACTGTCCTGATGTATTACATCTCCACCCGCGCTTCGTCCGGCAAGCCGCCCGAGTTCAAGCGCTTTTGCGAAATCCTGCTGGAAGGCCTGGCGCCCGATGGCGGACTTTATTTGCCCGAGCACTATCCGCAGGTCGATGCGGCCATGCTTGAAAAGTGGCGCGGCCTGCCGTATGCCGAACTGGCCTTTGAAGTGCTGTCGCTGTACATCGACGACATTCCGGCCGCCGACCTCAAAGCCATTTGTGACAAGACCTACACCGAGCAAGTCTTTGGCAGCAAGGTAATCGTGCCACTTCGCCCTTTGGGTGATGGTTTGTACCTCGAAGCGCTGTCCAACGGCCCCACGCTGGCCTTCAAGGACATGGCCATGCAGCTGCTGGGCAACCTGTTCGAGTACGAGCTGGCGCGGCGCGGCGAGGAACTGAACATTCTGGGCGCGACCAGCGGCGACACCGGCAGCGCCGCCGAATACGCCATGCGCGGCAAGAAGGGCGTTCGCGTCTTCATGACCTCGCCCAATGGCCGCATGAGCCCGTTCCAGCAGGCGCAGATGTTCAGCCTGCAGGACGAGAACATCCACAACATTGCCATCGACGGCGTGTTCGACGACTGCCAGGACATCGTGAAAGCCGTGTCCAACGACCTGGCCTTCAAGCGCCAGTACAAGATCGGCACGGTCAATTCGATCAACTGGGCGCGCTTGATGGCGCAAGTCGTCTATTACTTCGCCGGCTATTTCCAGGCGACCCGTTCAAACGCAGAAAAAGTCAGTTTCACCGTGCCGTCGGGCAATTTCGGCAATGTCTGCGCCGGCCATGTGGCGCGCAGCATGGGGCTGCCCATTGAGCAACTGGTGGTCGCCACCAATGAGAACGATGTGCTCGACGAGTTCTTTCGCACCGGCATCTACCGCGTCAGGACCAGTGCCGACACGCATGAAACCTCCAGCCCGTCGATGGACATTTCCAAGGCGTCGAACTTCGAGCGCTTCGTGTTCGACCTGCTGGGGCGTGACGGTGGCAAGACCCGCTCGCTGTTCCACGACCAGCTGAACAGCCAGGGCAGTTTCGAGCTGGGCGCCGATCCGGCGTTTGCCATGGCGGCCGGGCGTTACGGTTTTGTCAGCGGCAAGAGCACGCATGCTGACCGGCTGGCAACGATTCGGGACACGTGGCAGCGCTTTGGCACCATGATCGACACCCACACCGCCGACGGCGTGAAGGTGGCGCGCGAGCATATGAAGCCCGGAATTCCGATGATCGTGCTTGAAACCGCCTTGCAGATCAAGTTCGCTGCCACCATCGAGGAGGCGCTGGGCCAGCCGCCGGTGCGGCCTGCCGGCTTCGAAGGCATTGAAGCGCTGCCCAAGCGGGTCACGCTGCTGCCGGCCGATGCCACGGCGATCAAGCAGTACATTGCTGAAAATGTGCATTAAATTGGTCGTTTGCGCATATTCCACGGGCGTAATGAGCTATATATTTAATAGCATGCTGTATATGGGACTTGCGCAATGAACGTCGTTGGATTTGCAGGCTACTCGGGTTCTGGCAAGACCACCTTGGTTGAAAAGCTGATTCCCGTGCTCAAGTTGCGCGGCCTGCGGGTGTCCGTGGTCAAGCATGCGCACCACAAGTTTGACATCGACCACCCCGGCAAGGACACCTTCCGCCACCGTGAGGCGGGCGCTTTCGAGGTGGTGGTTGCTTCGCAAAACCGGCTGGCGCTGATGCGCGAATTCGAGCAACCCGCCGAACTCACCGTGCACCAGCTGATTGCCGAGTTGTACGAAGGCGTGGACTGGGTGCTGGTCGAAGGTTTCAAGCACAGCGACTTGCTCAAGATCGAGGTCTGGCGCGCCTCGTCCGGCAAGCCGACGCGTTACCTCGACGACGACTTCATCGTGGCCATCGCCACCGATTCCCCTGGCCAGTTGCCCATGGCAACCTTGCGTCCCGTGCTGGATTTGAACGATGCCGACGCCGTGGCCGATTTTCTGGTCAACAATCAAAATCGTTTTGACTACTCGTTTGATGACCTCCCAGCCTGAGCGGCTCTTTCTACCGTTTCCACCTTTTTCACTGTTCCTGACACCCGCCATGCCTTCAGTTTCATCTTCCAATTCGGCGTCTGCCCGACCTGAACGTCTGCCCATGAAGCCGCTGGACTTGGCGCTGGACGAGCTGCTGGGTTTTGCCGCGCCGCTGGCGCCCGCCGAAAGCGTCTCGACCTTCGATGCCGATGGCCGCGTTATGGCGCAAGACCTGCTGTCTGCCCTGGACGTTCCAGCGAACGACAACAGCTCGATGGACGGTTATGCGGTGCGCTGCGCCGACTGGCTTGGCGCCGACACACTGCTGCCCGTCAGCCAGCGCATTCCGGCCGGCAGCAACGGGCATGCGCTGGCGCCGGCAAGCGTTGCGCGGATCTTTACCGGCGCACCGGTGCCGCCGGGCGCCGAGGTGGGGGTGATGCAGGAAGACTGTGAAGCTGTCGAAGGCGGCATTCGCATCGCTGCGCAGCCCCGGCCCGGGCAGTGGATACGGCGCCGTGGCGAAGACGTGGCGGCAGGCGCTGTCGTGCTGGGGCATGGAACACGCCTTTCCCCCGCGTCGCTTGGACTGGCCGCCAGCATCGGCTTTGACCGGCTGATGGTTGCGCCGCGTGTGCGGGTGGCGTTGTTTTCCACCGGCGACGAGCTGGTCATGCCCGGCGATGTGGCGCCCGCCGACATGAAGCCAGGTGCGATCTACAACTCGAACCGTTTTTTCTTGAAGGCCTTGCTGCAGCGGCTGGGCTGCACCGTGACCGACCTGGGCATCGTGCCCGACCGGCTTGACGCGACGATCGACGCGCTTCAGGGCGCTAGCCAGCAGCATGACCTGATCCTGACCAGCGGTGGCGTGTCGGTGGGCGAGGAAGACCATATCAAGCCTGCCGTGCAGGCGCTGGGAACCCTTAACCTGTGGCAGATCGCCATCAAGCCCGGCAAGCCGTTTGCTTACGGAAAGATCAACGCTGCCCATTTCATCGGCCTGCCGGGCAACCCGGTGTCGAGCTTCGTGACCTTTTTGCTGCTGGTGCGGCCCTTCATTTTGAAGCTGCAGGGCGCGACTGAAATTACGCCTGAATCCATAGCGATACACGCACATTTCGAGTGGCTAAAAGCCGATAAACGGCGTGAATTCCTGCGTGTCAGGCTGAATCCCGCAGGCGGACTGGACCTGTTCGACAACCAGAGTTCTGGCGTCCTGACCTCGGCGGTCTGGGGCGACGGGCTGGTGGACAACCCGGCCGGCCAGACCATTGCGCACGGCGACACGGTGCGTTTCATCCCGTTTTCAGCATTGTTGTCGTGAAGGCTTCTTTACCCATGAATGTCACCATCAAGTATTTCGCCTCCATTCGCGAAGCCATCGGGCAGGGCAGCGAGTCGCGCCAAACGTCGGCCCTGACGCTGGCCGACCTGCGCGACGAACTGCTGGCAGCCAGCCCTGCGCATGCCGCGAGCCTGGCGCGTGGCACGGCGGTTCGCATGGCCCTGAACCAGGTCATGGCGAGTGAAGCCGCATTGCTGACCGACGGATGCGAAATTGCCT
>JBBSRS010000264.1:0-4362 GCA_038242795.1 Burkholderiales bacterium | reverse complement strand
TGGGCAGGCGCCAGAAAGCCTTCTTGTCGTCGTGCGTCGGGTACTTGGCGACCAGGTCGGGACGAATGCCGTAAATCGGTTCGCGGTGCTGCGGAATCGCATCGGGGAAATTCCAGACCACGGCGCGCGCCTTGGCATTGCCAAACGGATAGCAACCGTGATTTTTCATCACCACACGGATGATGCCGCCCGACGAGTCGGTCTTCCAGTTCTTGCCTTCGGCAGCGGCTTTTTCAGGCTCGCTCAACTCGTCCCACCAGCCGAGCTTTTTCATTAGGATGTGGTCAAACTCCGGATAGCCGGTGGTGATGTCAGCGCCCAGCGAATGCGAGCCGTCTTCGGCCAGCAGGTTCTTGCCTTCGCGCTCGACGCCAAAGTTGGCGCGGAAGTTGCCGCCGCCGTCCATGACGTGCTTGGAGGTGTCGTACAGGTTGGGCGAGCCGGGGTGCTTGAGCGAAGGGTTGCCCCAGCACGGCCATGGCAGGCCGAAGTAGTCACCCGTGGTGTCGTAGCCAGTTTCCTTGTCCTTGCCGCCTCTGGACTTGAGCGTCTTGACATCGAACATGTGCATGTTGCGCATGTGCGCCTTCAGGCGTTCCGGGCTCTGGCCGGTGTAGCCGATGGTCCAGCAGTTGCTGTTGATTTCTCGCAGGATGTCTTCGGGCACGGGCTCGTCCATGCCCTTGACCTTTTGCATCTTGTAGTTCTTTGACAGCTCTTTGCCAAAGCCCAGGCGATCGGCAAACTGCTGCATGATCATGTGGTCGCTGCGGCTTTCCCACAGTGGCTCGATCACTTTTTCACGCCATTGCAGCGAACGGTTTGACGCCGTCACCGAACCGCTGGTTTCAAACTGCGTGGCCGCTGGCAACAGGTAAACCGCGCGGTTCGGATTGAGGTCTTCGGCCTTGCCCGGCATGGCGGCCATGGAAGCGGTGGCTGATGGGTACGGGTCCACCACCACCAGCAGGTCGAGCTTGTCCATGGCGCGCTTCATTTCCAGGCCACGGGTCTGCGAGTTGGGCGCGTGGCCCCAGTAGAAGACGCCGCGCAGGTTGGAATCCTGGTCGATGAACTCGTTTTTCTCCAGCACACCGTCGATCCAGCGCGACACGGTGATGCCGGGCTTGCCCATCATGGCGGGCGAGGCGTAGCGGCCCTTGATCCAGTCAAAGTCAACGCCCCAGCTCTTGGCAAAATGCTTCCACGAGCCTTCGGCCAGTCCGTAATAGCCCGGCAGCGAGTCGGGGTTGGGGCCGACATCGGTCGCGCCCTGCACGTTGTCGTGGCCCCGGAAAATGTTGGTGCCACCGCCGCTTTTGCCCACGTTGCCCAGTGCCAGTTGCAGGATGCAGGACGCACGAACGATGGCATTGCCGGTGGTGTGCTGGGTCTGCCCCATGCACCAGACGATGGTCGAAGGCCGGTTCATGGCCATCATCTGCGCGGCCTTGAACACCTGCGCTTCCGGCACGCCGCAGGCTTCTTCGACCTTGTCCGGCGTCCATTTGGCCAGCACTTCTTCCTTGATCTTTTCCATGCCATAGACACGGTCGTTGATGTACTGGGTGTCTTCCCAGCCATTCTTGAAGATGTGGTGCAGCATGCCGAACAGGAACGGAATGTCGGAGCCCGAACGGATGCGGATGTAGTCGTCAGCCTTGGCGGCGGTTCGCGTGAAACGCGGGTCCACCACGATCATCTTGCAACCCTTTTCCTTGGAATGCAGCATGTGCAGCATGCTGACCGGATGGGCCTCGGCGGCGTTCGAGCCGATGTACAACGCGCATTTGCTGTTCTGCATGTCGTTGTACGAATTGGTCATGGCGCCATAACCCCAGGTGTTGGCAACGCCCGCCACGGTGGTGGAGTGGCAGATGCGCGCCTGGTGGTCGCAGTTGTTGCTGCCCCAGAAACTCATCCACTTGCGCAGCAAATACGACTGCTCGTTGTTGTGCTTGGACGAACCAATCACATACAGCGAGTCCGGGCCGCTTTCCTTGCGCAAGGCCAGCATGCGCTCGGTGATTTCGTTCAGCGCCGTGTCCCAGCTGATGCGTTCGTACTTGCCGTTCACCAGCTTCATCGGGTAGCGCAAGCGGTATTCGCCATGGCCGTGTTCACGCAGCGCAGCACCCTTGGCGCAGTGCGCGCCCAGGTTGATGGGCGAGTCAAACACCGGTTCCTGGCGCACCCAGACGCCGTTTTCAACCACCGCATCGACGGCGCAACCGACCGAGCAATGCGAGCAAACCGTGCGTTTCACCTCTATTTTCGAGGTGCCGGTGGCATCGCCTGGGGCGGCGGCACTGGCTTTTTTAACCAGTGTCAGCTGGGTTGCTGCCAGACCGACGCCAACACCCAGACCGGAGCGCCGCAGAAAAGCGCGTCGGTCCATGGTGGGCAAGGCGTGGGACAGGCCACGTGCCAGGCTTTGCACGAAACGCGGTGAACCCGCACGGTGCGCTGTCAAACCCGAGGGGCTGGAAGATTTTTTCGTGAGCAGCATGAAGCTCTCCGTGAGAATTGAAGAACGGATATCGGGAAAGTCGAATCAGATGCGTGCGGTCTTGTAATAGCGCTCGACATGCGCCGAGGCGCTGTAGCCACCGCCCTTTTCAGGCGCGGGCTTGGGGAAGGCAACGGCGACTTCGGCAATCTGCACTTGCGGCAGTGCCATCACGGCGGCAGCGGCTGCACCAGTGGCGGCAGCACCGAAGAAGAAACCACGGCGCGAGGGTTTGGGTTGGTTTTCATGCATTTTTTGCTCCCTGAGATTTTGGCGATATGTATGTAAACGTTTGCATAACTCTACGTCAGACATCGGCACACCACAATGGTTCACGGAGATACATTCCAAAAACCAAGGGGAAACCATAGGACATCTGACTGCTTTTATGGCACGCCATGCACTGGAACCCACCATTTTTGAGACAGTGCGACCAGCGGCTGCCAATAAAAAGGATTCAGTCCAGCATGTCAAAGCCCTGCGTTTCAACGCTGATGAAGGCTTGCGCAAAGCCGCAGAGTGTACGGTAGAAACGCGCCTTCGGATGCCGCATGACCGCCTCGCACATCATTGAGAACCAAGACTGGACATGGCGGGTGAAAAACGCACGCTGGCGCGTCAAGTTGGCCACTTCCACATCGTCGCCGGCGATCAGGTATCGCATGACTTCACACAGGTACGCGGCATGGTCTTCCGTCTCGGACATCGCGCCGTCGCGCGCCAGGCCAAGGTCTGCCAAATCGGTGCGCAGGGCGGCGAGCGGTTTTTCATTCAGGAAGCCGCTGAGGTAGTGAGAGCCGAAAAGATAAACTTCTGGCTTGCCCACGCCGCCGAACAGGGTGTCGTATTCACGGCGGATTTCATCCAACGACTGTTCACGCGCAGCGGCAACCAGCTGGCCCCAAGGACTTTCCAATAGCGCGCCGGCTGCCGGCGCTTCGGTCACGGCCACGCGCAGCCTGTCGTACAGGTCGGCGGAGGGCGCTGCATAGAGCAGCGCCGCGAGCAGGCCGTAGACCTCGGCACGCGCAGTTTCTTCGTCGAGGGTGGAAGCGGTGAGTTGGGCTTGCATGGATCGTTGCCTGTGGTTAGCGAATGTCGGAAATCTTGACTTCGTTGTCAGCCGAGTAGATGTCGATCACACGGCAGTCGCTGCACATTTTCAAACGTTCTGCTGCCGCGCCCTGGAACATGGCGTGGCCGGCCAGCTTGCCCAGCATGGATTCAATCGCCTTGAGCGTGCCGAAAGGCCGGCTGCAGCGGATGCAGGCATACGGCTGCATCTCATTGATCACCACGGCTTCCTTGCGCTGCGACGTCAGCCTGAGCTGGGGCACCAGCTTCAGCGCGTTTTCCGGGCAAGTCGTGACGCACAGGCCGCACTGGACACAGTTCTTTTCGATGAACTTGAGCTGTGGACGTTCCTGGTTGTCCTGCAGCGCACTCGACGGGCAGGCGCTGACACAACTCAGGCACAGCGTGCAGGTATCTTTGTTGATGGCCAGCCCGCCCAGCGGCGACGCGGCTGGCAGCGCAATCACGTCTGCCTTGAGCGGTTTGACCGACGCGACCGACGCGACCGGCGCCTGCGCCTGCGCCATCAAATGGTCGAGCGCCAGTTCCAGCGTGGCGCGCTTGTCGGCCTGCACGGCAAAGCCGGCGGGCTGGGCAACGCCCTGCGCGGGCGCGACCTGCAGTTGCGCGTCAAGCGCGGCCAGATCGCGTGCATCCTTTGCCTCCAGCAAGCGGAAATGCTCGCCCGCAAAACCCAGCCCGGTGAGGATGGCCTGCGCCACGTCCATCTGCTCGCGCACGGCTTCGCGGTATTGCGGCGCTTCTTCGCCGGTCATGAG
>JBBSRS010000263.1:0-4364 GCA_038242795.1 Burkholderiales bacterium | reverse complement strand
CTTTGCGCGGCGTGGTAATGTTGGACTGGCCAGGGCGACGGCGATCCAGCGCATGCTGAATTTCATTTATACTTATCTCCAGCCCGGCCAGGCATCCGTCTACAATTACGCCCACTGCCGGGCCATGCACACCACGGCTTATGCCGAAAGTGCGGCCGGCGTGCAGGCGGGCGGACGCACCGGCCTGACAGCGGTGACGGTGGCGGTCCTTTTTCTTGCCTGCCTGTTCATCTCGCCGCTCGCCGGCGTCGTGCCGGCTTATGCCACGGCCCCGGCCTTGTTCTTTGTCGCCTGCCTGATGCTGCGCGAGTTGACCGAGTTGAACTGGGACGATTCGACAGAAGTCGTGCCGGGCGTCGTGACCGCGTTGATGATGCCCTTCACCTACAACATCGCCAACGGCCTGGCGTTCGGCTTCATCACCTATGCCGCCCTGAAACTCTTTACCGGAAAGGCCAAAGAGGTGCACTGGATGACCTGGATCATTGCCGCAGTATTCCTGGCCAAGTTCATCTACATGGGCGGGGAGTGAGTGTCTGGGAGCTTTTGCGTACATCCATCGGGAGTTGAATGCGCGAGGCAGCGCAGCGGCTCACCGACAACCCCACTGGCCTCGGTGGGCATGCTCCTGTTGGGGGTGGCGCAACGCCCGACTTCACGAATACCTTGAACAGGCACACGCGGTTGGCCAAACGCTAAGGCCAGAACAGGGCCTGTGGAGAATCAACGAGAGTTGATGACAGCAGCAGCGAGATACATGGCAGCTGTGAAACAGCTGTCAGTTTTGTCACTGCGCAGGGCCATGCGTTTGTATTCCTTGATCCTTCAAAATTTCGATCAGTTAATTTGCATCGAACGCTTTGTCAGCCCGCATGGCCTTAAAACTGACTCCACCGATTAACCCCTTGACCCCACCAGGCCATGGCGCTGGCCCGGGAGCAAAACAAACTTCCTCAAATTGCCCAGGCGTCGGTCGAAGCCAAAATTTTGGTGCGTAACCCGCGCTTTGAGCGACCTACAGCCTGACGCGAAGTTCCCCTTGTGCGCCCTGAGCATGCCGGTGCACTTTCACGATCGTGGCGTCCACCCTGGCGTACTCCCTGTCGGGCTGCCTGCTCACGGCATCAAACATACGTTTGAAAACGTCTGCTTTGACCCCATCCCTGAACCGCTAGAAAACTGTGTTCGATTTGCCCAGTTCAGGCGGCAGATCGCGTCAGGGACTTCCCGTGCGCACGATCCAGAATCGCAGCCTCCATAAAAAGCCGGTTGTCCTTGCCGCTGCGACCCGCATCACTTGGCATGCCCAGGCAATGCGGCGCCATCTTGTCCCACTGCGTCTGTGTCAATAGCTGTCTGATGCTTAAAGTCATTTGTCAAATGCCCCACACAACTTCCAAACTTCAGGCGATTGTCAACAAGCCCTAATTCACAGTTGAAAAATTTTGATGTGGGTTAAAACGTGGGCAAGTAAAGTTGAAAAACAAAAAACCCCAAGTAAATCGATCACTTGAGGTTATTTTTTTGGCGGAAGCGGTGAGATTCGAACTCACGGAGGACTCGCATCCTCGGCAGTTTTCAAGACTGCTGCATTCAACCGCTCTGCCACGCTTCCAAGACCGCTAGTTTAACCTCAGGCCCGGCAGGACTCAGGCCGTATTCCGAAAAATAACGCTCAGGCGGCCTGCAACATGCCTTTGCTTTCAATGAAAGCCACCACTTCGGCCAGGCCGGTGTTGGTTTTCAGGTTGGTCATGACAAAAGGCTTCAGGCCTTTGGGCGTGGTGCGCATGCGGATGGTGTCGGCTTCCATGACACCCAGGTCAGCACCCACGTAGGGCGCCAGGTCGGTTTTGTTGATGACGAACAGGTCGCTTTTGGTGATGCCGGGGCCGCCCTTGCGCGGGATTTTTTCGCCGGCGGCCACGTCGATCACGTAGATCGTGAGGTCGCTCAGCTCGGGGCTGAAGGTAGCGGCCAGGTTGTCGCCGCCCGATTCGATGAACACCACGTCGGCATCGGGAAACTGTTCCAGCATGCGGTCGATGGCTTCGAGGTTGATGGAGGCGTCTTCACGAATGGCGGTGTGCGGACAGCCGCCGGTTTCCACGCCCATGATGCGCTCGGCGTCCAGCGCGCCGCTGACGGTCAGCAGGCGCTGGTCTTCCTTGGTATAGATGTCATTGGTGATGGCCACCAGGTCGTATTTTTCCTTCATGGCCTTGCACAGCATTTCGAGCAGGGTGGTCTTGCCCGAGCCGACCGGACCACCGATGCCCACGCGAAGGGGCGGCAGTTGCTTGGTGCGGTTGGCGATGTGGTGCAGGCGCATGGTAATACCTTGGAGGGTTGAAAAGGGGCGCTTCGTCAGGCGTAGATCAGGAGCGAAAGAGACGTGAATACTGGGTTTCGTGCTGGGCCGAAAGAATTGCCAGCATCGGTGAAAACGCCTGACGTTCACTGTCTGGCAACTGCAGGGCGGCTTCAACGACGGCGGGAATGTCACGCGCGAGGCGCGCCAAAATGCGCTGGCCGGCGCTCTGGCCGAGCGGCACGGACTTGAGCGCGGCCTGCGCCATGTTCTCGGCCCAACCAAAGGCATAAGCCAGCAGGCAGTCGCGTACGCCGGCCGACGTTTGCGATGCCGCCAGCGAAAAGGCCACCGGATAGGTGGGCTGCATGCGTGCGCAGGCGTCGATGTGCGCCAAGTTGGCGCCGTCATGGTTGCGCAGCCAGTCCAGCAGGGAGCGGCCCATCTGCTCGGCCTGCAGCCGCAACTCGCTGGTTTCTCGGGTTTGCAGCACCCAGTCGTTGAGCTGCTGGACGCGCGTCAGGTCGGCGTCGCGCCAGGCCGGGATGGCCTGGGCCACCACGGCCAGGTCGCCGCGCGCCAGCGTCAGGTGGAGTTGGTCGTTCAGCCAGTCAGACGCTACGCTTTCCGTAGCTACTCCTGCCCGATCCACGGCCGCCTCAAGCACTTCAGAGTAAGAAAATCCGCCCACAGGCAAGGCCGGGGAGGCCAGCCAGATCAGCTGGAGCAGGCTCGCTGCTGGCAGGGCCGGTGCTATTTGCGTCGTCAATCGCGCACCTGTGTCAATGACTGTGCGGCTTGCGCGGATGAATCTGGATAGCGACGGGCTTGATGGCCTCATGCGCATGGCCGTGATCGTGATGACAGTCCGGTCCGTGGACATGGGCTGCTGCGGGCGCGTCCGTTACAGCCGGTGCGTCAGGCGTATGCCTGTGTGCGTGACTGTGGCCCCCCGTGCTGTAAGCGCCACCTTCCGGCTCAAAGGATTCAGCCACTTCATTCACCGTCAGGTGCATGGCGCGCAGCATGTCGGCCAGCACATGGTCGGGCTCGATTTTCAGGTGGTCGGGCTGCAACTCAATCGGCACATGGCGGTTGCCCAGGTGGTAGGCCGCGCGGGTCAAATCGAAGGGCGAGCCGTGCGCCATGCAGGCGGTGATGCGCAGCACGGCTTGCGGCGCGGCAATGACGCGAATCATCGAGCCGTCTTCGGCCACCAGCACGTCGCCGCCACGCACCAGCGTGCCGCGCGGCAGGAACACGCCGAGTGCGCGGCCCAGCGAATCGGTCGCCTCGAAGCGGCTTTTCTGGCGCACGTCCCAGTCGAGTTCGAGGGTTGAAGCGCGTTTGACAAGCACCGGTGCCAGACCTTTGCCTTGGGCAATGAGTTTGGAGATGTGAAGCATCAGGCGATTAAAACAAAAAGTAGCGCTGTGCCATGGGCAGGCTGGTCGCCGGCTCGCAGGTCAGCAACTGGCCATCGGCGCGCACGAGATAGGTTTGCGGGTCAATTTCCATGGTCGGCAGGTAGTCGTTGTGCACCATGTGCTGCTTGCGAACGCCACGGATATTCTTCACCGCGCTCAGTGTCTTGGCCAGCCCGAAGCGCTCCTTGATGCCCGCCGCCAGCCCGGCCTGCGAGACAAAGGTCAGCGAGCCCTTGGCCAGCGCGCCGCCGAACGCGCCGAACATGGGCCGGTAATGCACCGGCTGCGGCGTCGGGATCGAGGCATTCGGGTCGCCCATGGCGGCCATGGCGATGAAACCGCCTTTCAGGATGATCGACGGCTTGATGCCGAAAAACGCCGGTTTCCAGACCACCAGGTCGGCGAACTTGCCGATTTCGATCGAGCCGACCTCGTGCGAAATGCCGTGGGCAATCGCCGGGTTGATGGTGTATTTGGCGATGTAGCGCTTAACGCGGAAGTTGTCGTTGCGTTCGGAGTCGCCCGGCAGCTTGCCGCGCTGCTGCTTCATCTTGTGGGCGTTTTGCCAGGTGCGGATGATGACTTCTCCCACGCGTCCCATCGCCTGGCTGTCGCTGCTCATCATG
>JBBSRS010000262.1:0-4373 GCA_038242795.1 Burkholderiales bacterium | reverse complement strand
GGCGGGTGTTCGCTGCGCACCTTTGCCGCCACCTTGTTGATGTCTAAGGCCATCTGCTGCAGGGCAGCATTCAGGTTGCCGCTGAATTCGCCGCTCGACTGGGCGAACGACTGGCTCACGGCGTTGTTGCCGGCCCTGGGGTTCTGCTTGGCGGCGTGGTCTATGGCTTGAAGTTTGATGGTCTTGAGCATCTGCTCGTTCTTGCCTTTTTCGCGCTGGTCGTTGTCCTCTTCCCAGCTGGCCTGACGCTCCAGAAAAGCCTTCATGCCGTGCTCGTAGGAATAGCCCAGTTTCAGGCTGACGTTGAGGCCGAAGGTGTCGGCGGCGCTTTCCTGCGAGCGGCCATAGACGGTGGTGACCAGCCCGCGCCCGAGCGTGTAGGCCGTGACCAGGCTGTCGACGTCCGTCCAGCCGGTGGCCTGGGCGGTTTTTCGCGCCACCGCCACGCCCATGGCCATAAAACCGGTCACCGTGTCGGCGCTTTGCACCGCGCCCTCCAGCTCGTGGTAGTGCAGGTAGACATGCCCGAACTCATGGCTGAGCAGGGCCGCTAACTCGTCTTCGCTTTGCGCCGAGGTCAGCCACGGCATGGAAACATAAATATTTCCGGCGCCGGTCGCATAGGCCTGCAGGGCATCGCTGGCCAGGATGTGCACGCCGCCGGGCCAGTCGGCCACGCCGGCCTGGGCCTTGATGCGGGCATACACGGCGTTCAGGTAGCGCTGCAGGTCAGGGGCATTGACCAGGCCAAAGCCGCGCGCACGCTGGTTGAGCACATCCTGCGCGGCATCGGGCCAGGCACGCGCAACAGGGGGCGGCAGCGCCGCGGCGGGGCTGACCGGTGCGGCCTGGGTCAGGAACGGCAGCGACGGCATGCCCTTGGGCATGGTTTCGCAGCCCGCCAGCACCACCAATGACAAGGCCATTGCCCCGGTCTGCAGCGTGCGCCAGGCGGGCATGCGAATGTTATTTGCAGGCATCTTTTCCAGCTCCCGGTGTGGCGATGGTGGCATTCATGGCCGACTGCGATGCGGTGCCGCAGCTGGCGGTGCTGTCGCGGCTGATGCGCACCTGCACGCCACGCAGCCAGTAGTTCTGTCCGCCGATGGCGACCTGGTGAAAGCCGGTCCTGGTCGATTGAATGGCCAGCGGCAACCCGGCTTCGGCCACGCTGACCTGGCGCACGGCCACGGCCGCGCCGGGCTGGTCGTACAGGTCCAGGCTGGCCAGGGTGCTGGGGCTGGGCGCAATGACCTTGCCTTGCGCAAGCGCTGCAGAAACGGGCAGCGCCAGCAGGGCAAGCAGCAGGGGAACATGCAATTTCATCGGTGGTCCTTGGGGTTAGGGCATGGGCGGGGATGCGGGGACGGGGGGCGTTGCGGCACTGGCACTGGCCGCAGGGCTTGCCTTGAAAAGGGCCTGGATCTTTTTCATGTAACCCAGGCCCTCGGCCAGCAGCGTCATGCCCACCAGCTCGACCACGGGCAGCATGCCGATGCGGAAATGGGCCTGCAGCCAGCCGATCAGGACCATGGCCGCCGCGGTTTGAAGCGCCAGCCGCACCAGCCAGGCCAGCACATTGAACGGCAGCAGCAGCAGCCGGCGGGTCCGCTCGGGTTGCGCCTGGAAGCGCGCATGCAGGCGGGCCAGCGATGGCGGCGCGCCACGCGCCCGAAACCACCGGGTCAGTCTGGCCTGCAGCCTGTCCCAGGCCAGATGCACCCCGAAGACCACCAGAATGGCCAGCAGCCCCGGCTTGACCAGCGCCCATGACGGCGGCATCGTCCATTCGGCGTTGAGCTTGTAGTCGCCTGCATAGGTCAGCAGGTTGTCCAGCGCCATGGCATGCATGTAGATGCCCGGCGTGACGCGGTGGACGGGCGAATCGGCGAAATCGTTGAAGCCCGGCACATTGGCGCCCACCAGCACATAGCGCCCGGCCAGGTAGGGCGCCAGCTCGGGTTCCGACAGGGTCGCCAGCTGGGCCATGGAGAGCGTCTGGTGGTAGGGGCACAACGGCAGCCGGTCGGCGTCCCACAGCTGGCGCAGCACACCGGGCACCAGTTGCCAGCGGTCAGGCACGCCGGGCCGGCAGTGCTGCAGGCGTTCAGGCCGGTCGGTCTGCGGGGCCGAGTTGTGGCCCCACACCATCGCCATGGGCACGGATTCCTCGCCCAGGTCCAGGTGTGCCACGTCCTGCGCCATGGCCAGGGCGGCGCTGCGGTAGGCCGGCTGCTTCAGCGGCTCGCTTGCAGGGCCGGACACCCAGCCGTCATCGGTCAGGTGGCGGCTGAGGGGGTAGCTCCAGGCCAGGCCATCCAGCGGATCGGGCAGGTAGTCCACGCCCACCAGCGTGAAACAGGCCGGTGCGGCGCCGGGCTGGCCAGCGCCCAGGCCGGCGCGAAGGGTCAGGCGGCCGTCTTTCGCTGAAGGCATCGCCGCCAGGAACACCGGCACCTTGAATTCATTCTGGATTTTGCACAGCGCCTGGCGCAGGCTGGAAATGGTCGGGTCGTCGCGTTCCTGGCCGAAGGTGATGTCCAGCATGATGGCCCTGGGGCGGGCATTCGGGTCGCTCACGAGGCGAAGCAGACCGTCGGCATGGTCCTGGTAGCTGATGGGCCAGGCGCTGGCGCTGCTGTCGAGAAATTCCCGGTCGTACATCGCCACCGTGATCTGCTCGCGCATTCGGGCCGGATAGTGGAACTGCGCCGTCAACGACGCCTGCGCACGCGCCATGAAACGCGTCAGCGCCATGCCGCTGGCGTTGAGCTTGTCGCCCAGCCAGAGCATGGTGAACGACACCACGACCAGGATCAGCAAGGCCCAGAGCGGTGCAAACCGGCTTTTGCCGGAAGGCCCGGGCGTGCGGGTGCTGACGCTCAGGGCGTCGTTGAAGTCATTAACCAGCCGGCCCAGGAGCGTCATCGTTTTCAGGGGCATGCCGGAAAACCGGGTCTGCCTGTTGCTGCGCAAGGTGTGATGTTACAAAATGTGGGGCAAGTCTATCCGCAGTCGGGCGCGCGCCGAAACCTGATGCGTCGCCACCCGGTCAGGTCCGGCACCTTCGCCGATTGACAGCCGGGTGGTTGCACCGGACGATTGAACCCATCGACCACCCCTTACTTCCAGGCCCGCCCATGCTCAACACCCACCCCGACCCCTTTCCGGCGCCCGTCGTCGTCCTGACCGGCGCCTCCAGCGGCATCGGCCATGCCACCGCCCTGGCCTTTGCGCGTGCCGGCGCCAGGCTGGTGCTGGCCGCGCGCGGTCCCGAGGCGCTGGACAAGGTGGCGGCCGAATGCCACCTGCTGGACGCGCAGGCGCTGGCCGTGCCGACCGACGTGACCGATGCTGACGCCATGCAGGCGCTGGCCCAGGCGGCCCTCGAACGCTTTGGCCGCATCGACGTCTGGATCAACAACGTCGGCATCGGCGCCATCGGCGCGTTTGACGCCACGCCGATGGAAGCGCACGAGCGCGTGATCGCGGCCAACCTGCTGGGCCACATGAACGGCGCGCATGCGGTGCTGCCGCATTTTCGCCAGCGCGGGCGCGGCATCCTGATCAACATGATTTCGTCGGGCGGCTGGGTTCCAGCGCCGTACGCCGCCGCCTACACCGCCAGCAAGTTCGGGCTGCGCGGCTTTTCCGAGGCGCTGCGGGCCGAACTGGCGAGCCTGCCCGACGTGCATGTCTGCGAGGTCTACCCGACCTTCGTCGACACGCCGGGGTTGTTCCACGGCGCCAACTACACCGGCAAGCGCCTGCGCCCGCCACCGCCGGTGCTGGACCCGCGCAGGGTGGCGAAAGCGCTGGTGGCGCTGAGCCGCATGCCGCGCGATGTCACGGCGATTGGCAGCGTGGCCATTCCCGGGCGGCTGGCGCATGCCGTCGCGCCCGGGCTGACCGTCCGCCTGGTGCGCTGGCTGACCGACCGGGCGCTGGAGCGCGCCGACCCGGCGCCGGTCACCAACGGCAATCTGTTCGAACCCTCGCGCGTGCACACCATCGACGGCGGCTACCGCACGCTGGCGGTGCGCGCCATGCCGGTGGCGGCGGTGGCGCTGGCCGGCGCGGTCGGGCTGGGGCTGGTGTGGGCGATGCGCCCGCGCCGGCCGCAGGACACGCGGCGGGTGGCCGAACGGCCCAGGTCAGCGCGCTGACCAGCCCGCCGGACGGACTGCCCCTTCAGTCCGGCGGCTGAAAGCCGTTCACCAGCCGCCTGAACCCGGTCCGCCCTTGAACGGCCCGACCACCTCGGGCGTGATCCAGCCCGCATAAAACCCGCCCGGCTGCGGCTGCACCCGCAGGCCGTTCACAAAGCATTCCAGGTGCTGCGGATAGAACCCGAAATGGCCAGCCAGCGCCTC
>JBBSRS010000261.1:0-4373 GCA_038242795.1 Burkholderiales bacterium | reverse complement strand
TGTCAGTGCTCCTCATCCGAATGCCCGCCTTGCAGCGAGCGCCACAACAGCACCGGCAAAATCAGCGTGAACACAATCACTTCCTTGAAAGCGCTGGCCCAGAAAGAGGCGAACGCTTCGACCAGACCGACAAACAGCGCGCCCAGCAATGCACCGGGATAGCTCGCCAGGCCCGCCGCCACCGCCGCGACAAAGCCCTTCAGGCCGATGAGAAAGCCCGAGTCGTAAAAAACCGTGGTTGTCGGCCCGATCAGCAAGCCCGACAGGGCGCCGATCAGCGCTGCCATCGCAAAGGTCAACTGGCCCGCCGACTGCGACGAAATGCCCATCAGCCGCGCCCCGAGCCGGTTCACAGCCGTGGCGCGCAGCGCCTTGCCGTACAGCGAGCGCTCAAAAAACAGCCAGAGCAGCACAATCAGCGCGCCCGAGGTGGCGATGATGATGATCGCCTGGCCGCTCAGCGTCAGCGCGCCCAGGCTCAGGCGCAAGTCCCAGAACGACGGGTTGCGAAAGCCCTCGGCGCCAAAAAACAGCAACCCCAGCCCCGTCATGGCGAAATGCACGCCGACCGACACAATCAAAAGCACCAGCGGCGTGGCGTCCGCCAGCGACTGAAACGCCACCCGGTAGACCAGCGGCCCGAACGCGGTGACGATGCACACACTGAGCAGCGCCTGCAACAGCAGCGGTGCCTGCAGCGGCGCGGCCCAGGCGGTGATGCCTGACACTACGACCGGAATCGCCAGGGTTTTGGCGGCAGACTTGAGCGTCGCCAGCAGCGTGTGGTGGCGCTGCCAGGCGGCCACGCCGTCCATAGCGGCGGCAATCGCCGCCAGAATCAGCAGCAGCCAGACCGTGCCGGGAATCTTTCCGGTCTGCAAGATGGCCAGCGTCAGCGCGCCATAGGCAACAAACTCGCCCTGCGGGATGAAGATGACGCGCGTCACGGTGAACACCAGCACGGTCGCCAGGCCGAGCAGGGCATAGATGGCGCCGTTGGTCACACCGTCCAGCAGCAAAATGCTGGCGATTGAAAAATCCATGAGAAACCTTTAATGCAAAAAAGCAACTGAGCCGCGCGCCAGATGCGGCCTTTTCTGACGCCTTCTCCCTCGGGGAGAGGGCTTCCCGATGGCGATTTTTGAGGCCAGCCCCGTGTCACGGGCGCGCTCAGGGGCGGCTGGTTTTATTCGACCTTCCAGTCGCCGTTCACCACCTTGAGCATCACGCCGGTTTCATTGGTGTAGCCCCAGTGGTCGTCCTTGGTCCAGTTCAGCACGCCGTGGGAAACCACCGTGCGGCCGATGTTTTCCAGCGCATCGCGCAGGGCGGCGCGGAATTCCGGCGTGCCCGGCTTGGCTTTTTTAAGCGCCACAGGGATGATCTTTTCCAGCACCAGCTCGGCGTCATAGCCGTGGCCGGCAAACTGGTTGCGCGAACCGGGGCCATAGGCTTTTTCGTACGTCTGCACAAAGTCTATGGCGACTTTTTTCGATGGATGGCTGTCAGGCAACTGCTCGGCAATCACCGCCGGGCCCGACACCACATAAGCGCCTTCGACGGCCTTGCCGCCGACGCGCATCAGATCGCGTGTGGCGGCGGCGTGCGTCTGGTAAATCTTGCCCTTGTAGCCGCGATCGACCACCGCCATGTGCGGCATGGCCGCGCCGCTGCCCGAGGCGACGATCAGCATCGCGTCCGGGTTGGCGGCCACCAGTTTCAGCACCTGACCGGTCACGCTGGTGTCAGAGCGCGCAAAGCGCTCGGTGGCAATCACCTTGATGCCGCTCTTGGCGGCTTCGGCGGTGAAGTCCTTCAGCCAGCTTTCGCCATAGGCGTCGGTGTAGCCCAGGAAACCGACGGTCTTGACGCCCTGCTTTTTCATCAGCGTCAGCATGGCGTGCGCCATCACGGCGTTCGACTGCGGCAGGCGGAACGACCAGCCATCCTTGCCCGGTGGCAGCGGAATGGGCGAGAGCGACAGCTGCACGGTTTGCGACTCTGCCGCCACGTCGGCAATCGGAATGGCCACCGGCGTGGCGACCGAGCCGATGATGATGTCCACCTTGTCGTCGGTCACGAAGCGCTTGGCGATCTTGGTGCCGTTGGTCGGGTCCGTGGCGTCGTCCAGGATGATGAGCTTGATTTTCTCGCCGCCAATGGTGGCCGGCCACAGCTTCATTTGCTGGTTCACCGGAATGCCCAGGCCCGAGGCCGGGCCGGTCAGCGGCAGGCTGACGCCGATGGTGATGTCGGCCAGGGCAGCGCTTGAAGCCAGTGCGGTCAAGGCGGCGGCGAGGATGGTCTGTTTCAGTTTCATGAAGGTCTCATGGAGTGGTCGATGGGGTCGGTGAAAAAAGCGGGGCCTGAAAATCAGCTGCACTTCGCCTTGATGTCTTGCGGCACGGGAATCGCCTTGATGCGGTCTGGTGTCTCGGCGGGGCGAATGCAGAAAGCACGCGTTTCGCGGCCTTCGCACAGCAGGTCGTCACCGCGCATGACGAGGTGTTTGTGGATGAACACCTTGTCCTGCCATTCCTCGACGCTGGTGTGGATCTGCAGCGTTTCGCCGTAGGTGGCGGGCCGCATGAACTTGGTGTTGATCTCCAGCAGCGGTGTGCCGATGATGCCGGTGGTCTTGACCAGTTCGCGCCAGGCCGGCACGCCGCACTGGACGAAAAAGTTCAGTGACGAGGCGTCCATCCACTTCGAGAAGTTCGGAAAAAACACGATCCCGGCCGGGTCGCAGTCGCCAAACATGACGTTGACTTCATAAACGATGGTTTTGCTCATGGGGTTTCTTTCAATGCGCAGCCGTGGGCGCGCGCCGTGGCTTCACCGAGGGCCGAGCCGCCGCCGGTGACGAGAGCGGCTTGTCCTTGAATTTGCATGAGGGTTTCTTTTGCTATGGTTTCAGTAGCTGCTTGCGGCCGTGGGTATTGCGCAAGCGGCTCTTTTTGCTTAAATCTGGCTAAAAAAACGTGATTTCAGACGCCAGCGGGGTTTTCCAGCAGCAGCGCAATGCCCTGGCCGCCGCCAATGCAGGCCGATGCGATGCCCCAGCGCACGCCTGCGCGCTGCATCTCCCTAGCCAGCGTGATCGTCAGGCGAACGCCGGTGGTGGCCAGCGGATGGCCGAGCGCAATCGCGCCGCCGTTGACGTTGAGCTTTGCCAAATCCAGCCCGAGTTCGCGGCCCACGGCCAGCGTTTGTGCGCCTTGCGCTTCGTTGATTTCAAAACGGCCGATCTGGTCCAGCGTCAAACCGGTGCGCGCCAGCAGCAGCTGAATCGCCGGGGCCGGGCCGATGCCCATGATTTCGGGCGGCACGCCCACCACGCTGGCGGCCACGACGCGGGCCAGCGTCTGCTTGCCCTGCGCCTTGACATAAGCCCCCGACGCCACGACCGCCGCCGCCGCCGCATCGACCAGCGCGGCGCTGTTGCCGCCGGTCTGCACGCCGCCTTCATACACCGGCCGGAGCTTGGCCAGCACCTCGGGCGGCGACAGGCGGGCGTGTGTGTCGTGCGCCACTTCGGTCACCTTGCCTTGCAGCCGGATGCCGCGCGATTTGTAGCCTTCGAGCTCAAATTTCTCGGTGATGACCGGCACGATTTCCCCGGCGTGAAAACCGCTTTCCTGCGCCGCCACCGCCTTGGCAAACGAGCTGGAGGCGAAGGCATCGACCTCTTCGCGCGTGATGCCGTATTTTTTCGCCAGATTCTCGGCGGTCTCGATCATGTTGATGCCGGCCGCCGGGTCTTTCAGTGCTTCCCACATGTAGTCCTTGAAGCCGACCGGCGCGCCCAGCTTGAAGCCGGTGCGGTGGTCAAACGCAGCAATCGGGTTGCGCGTCATGTTCTCGGTGCCGACGACCAGCGCCACCTCGCAAGCGCCGCCCTGAATTTGCTCGCCCGCCTGGCGAAACAGCTCAAAGCCGGTGCCGCAAATGCGCTGCGCCATCAGCGCAGGCACTTCGACCGGCACACCCGCATACAGGCCGATGTGGCGCGGCAAAAAGAACTGGTCAAAGTCGCCGGGCGCCATGTTGCCGGCAATCACCGAGCCGATGTGTTCGCCGGGAACACCGCTGCGGCGCAAGACTTCACGCGCCGCCTTGATGCCCAGATCGGTGGGCGAGATGTGGCCCAGTGCGCCGCAGTAATCGACCATTGGCGTGCGGATGCCGTCGAGCATCCAGATATCGTTGAAGGGGGAGAAAAATCCTTGGGTGGCCATGCGGGTGCTTTCAGTGAATGCGGGGTTTGATGAGGTGCGGCGTGTTGTCGTCGTGCAGCGCTTCGACCAGCGCTGCGCGGTGCTGGAGCACGGCGCGCTGGTTGATCGAGCCTTTGTCGGTGACTTCGCCCTTGT
>JBBSRS010000260.1:0-4375 GCA_038242795.1 Burkholderiales bacterium | reverse complement strand
TTGCCAGGGCATGATTTACACCTCCAAAGTTGGCTTCGATCCCACTTTCTTCGGCCCGGTTCCTTAACAGTCTTTGATAGTTAGAGCGGATACGCTCTAACGCAACTCAGCGTCCTTCAAACCGGGGCGGTTGTTTGGCAAAGAAGGCTTCCATCCCGGTGCGCATGTCGCGGGTGGCCGCACAGCCGGCGAAGGCACGGGTTTCGGCGGCCAGCTGGCTGGGCAGGTCGTTGTCAAAAGAGCTGCGCATCAGCCGTTTCATGGCTCCGTAAGCCAGCGTCGGGCCATTGGCCAGGCGCTCGATAAAGGCGTCGGCGGCGGTTTCCAGCTCGGCGGCGGGCACCACGCGGTTGACCAGGCCCAGGCGCAGTGCGTCAGCCGCGTTGAGCGCGTCGCCCAGCAGTGCGATTTCCAGCGCGTGGCGCAGACCCACCAGTCGCGGCAACGCCCATGAGGCACCGACGTCGCAACTGGTGCCCAGGTTGATATAGGCCAGATTAAAACGCGTGCCTTCGGCGGCCATCACAAAGTCGGCCTGCAGCATCAGCGACAGGCCCGCGCCGGCCGCCACGCCATGCACCTTGGCAATGACGGGCGCGTTCAGGGTGGCCAGCACCTGCACGGCTTGGTTGAGCGGAGCCAGCAAATCAGCGGCGCCCTGCACCGGGTCGGTGCGCAGCGTGGCCAGGTCGCCGCCCGCCATGAAGCCTTTGCCCGCGCCGCACAGCACGACGGCGCGCACTGTGGGGTCGGCGGCCAGGGCTTTCACGGCGGCCAGCAGTACCTGGGCCATGGGCACATCAATGGCATTTAGGGCGTGTGGGCGGTTAAAGCGCAGGGTGACGACAGCGTTTGTGCGCGTGACCTCAAGCGCAGATGCGGAAGCTGGCGAGGAACAAGCGTCTGGATGCGACATGAAAACTCCTGAAAAAGGAGCGCGTCACGCACGCTGCATCAGGGTTTTTGGTACAAATCGCCTTGAAACCCTTGCAGGACATGCGCCAGGCGCTCCTGTTTTTGATGGATGGCCGCTGTGCCTGAGCGCAGCGGGCGGGTGTGGGTTTGCGGCGCCGCGTGCTTTAGCGGTATAGCGCCTCAATCTCCGGGGCATAGGTTTTGTAGATGCTGGAGCGGCGCACCTTCATGGTGGCGGTGACTTCGCCGTCGTCGTGGTCCAGCTCTTTGGTCAGCAGGTGGAACTTGCGGATCTGCGAGACCTGCGCCAGACGTTGGTTGCCGCGCGCAATTTCGGCGTCAATCAGCGCGCGCACCTGCGGCAGTTCCACCAGCGAGCGAAAGTGCGTGAAGGTGATGCGCTGCGCTTCGGCCCACTGGGCCACGGTGTCGTAGTCGATCATCACCAGCGCGCCAACAAACTTGCGGCCTTCGGCCACGATCACGCATTCCTTGATGTACGGGCTGCCTTTCATGGTGTTTTCAATTTCGGACGGCGTGAGGTTCTTGCCACCGGCAGTGATCATGATGTCTTTGAGGCGGTCCACAATCTTGAACTGGCCATGCTCCTCGCGCACCACGTCGCCGGTGTGCAGCCAGCCGTCCTGAATGCTTTGCGCCGTGGCTTCCGGGTTTTTGTAATAACCGGCAAACACGATGTCGCCGCGCAGCAGCAGCTCGCCGGTGTCGGCCAGGCGGTGCTCCACGCCCAGCGTGGGCGTGCCCACCGTGCCAATGCGCACGTTATGCCGGTCGTGGCCCAGCACCATGCCGCTCGATTCGGTCAGGCCGTAAACCTCGATCAGCGGCACGCCCAGCGTGCGAAAAAACCGCACCACATCGGGCGCAATCGGCGCCGCACCGGTCAGCGCCACCTGCGCCTTGCGCAGGCCGATGAAGTTTTGCAATGCCCTGAACACGCTCCAGTAACTGGCAAGGTAAGTGAGCTTTTCAGCCGTTGTCCAACTGCTGCGGGGCTTTTCGGCCAGCGGCAGGCAGGCGGCGTAGGCCCGGTTGAACAGGCGCAGGCGCAAGCCGCCCGCTTCTTGCAGCTTGATGCTGATGGTGGCGTGCATCTTTTCCCAGATGCGCGGCACGCCCAAAAACATCGTCGGGGCAATTTCGCGCAGGTCTTCCTGCACGGTGCGGATGGATTCGCCAAAGTGGACCTGCGCGCCAATATAAATTGGCACAAACGTGGTCAGCATCTGCTCGGCCACGTGGCACAGCGGCAGGTAGGACAGGTGGGTGGTGTCCTCGCTCAAACCCATGCGCTCGACGATGCCCGGCACCACGGCGCGCATGTTGCGCCACGAGATCATGGCGCCCTTGGGCGCGCCGGTCGAGCCCGAGGTGTAGATCATCAGGCCGATGTCGTCGAGCTGCTGGCGGGCCAGTGCGGCGTCGATGACGGCGTGGCTGCCAAGGGCCGCGCCGGCTTTTTCCACCTCGTCGAACGTCACGATGAACTGGCGCTCTTCCGGCGTGAAGCTGCGCAGGCCCTTGGTTTCGATGACCACGATCTTGCGCAGGTGCGGCAACTGGCCTCGCGCCTGCAGCACTTTGTCGGTTTGTTCCTGGTCTTCGCAGACAATGATCTGCACGTCGGCATGATCGACCACATAGGCCACTTCCGTCGAGGGGCTGGTGGGGTACACGCCCACCGCCACGGCGCCGATCAGGCCGGCGCCCATCTGCGCCAGCACCCACTCGGTGCGGTTTTCCGACAGCACGCCGATGTGGTCACCCGCGCCGATGCCCAGCGTGTGCAGGCCCAGGCCGAAGTGGCCGGCCTGCTGGTGGTAGCTGGCCCAGGTCAGCGGCTTCCAGACGCCAAAGTCCTTTTGCCGGAGGGCCACGCGCTCCGGGCTGCTGCGGGCGCGTTCGCGCAGCATCTGCGCCAGGGTCAGGTCGGGAAGCGTTTGCAGGGTCATGACAGCCAGCGCTTGCGGCGCTTGTAATGTTTGATGTCTTTGAAGCTGCGGGCTTCGCCACTGCCGCCCATGCCGAGGTAGAACTCGCGCACGTCGGGGTCGCTGGCCAGCCGCTCGGCACTGCCGTCAATGACGATCTTGCCGTTCTCCATGATGTAGCCGCTGTGCGCCACGGCCAGCGCCACGGTGGCGTTTTGCTCAACCAGCAGCATGGAGGTGCCACGCTCGGCATTGATGCGCGCAATGATGCCGAAGATGTCTTCGACCAGCTTGGGCGACAGGCCCAGCGACGGCTCGTCCAGCAAGATGAGCTGCGGCTGCGCAATCAGCGCGCGGCCAATGGCCAGCATTTGCTGTTCGCCGCCCGACAGGTAGCCGGCCAGGCCTTTGCGCCGCTCGTGCAGGCGCGGAAAGTAGCTGTAGACCAGGTCGAAGTCGGGTTTGGCGCCGGGTCGGCCGGTGAGGGCGTAGGTGGCGGCAACCAGGTTTTCTTCGACCGTGAGGTCTTCAAACACGCGCCGTCCTTCCATCACATGGCTCAGGCCGCGCCGCACCAGCTGCTGGGGCTCCATTCGGGCGGTGGACTGGCCGTTGAACAGCACGCTGCCGCTGGGCATGTGGCCGTCTTCAAGGCTCAGCAGGCCGGAAACGGCCTTCAGTGTGGTCGACTTGCCAGCCCCGTTGCTGCCCAGCAGCGCGACGATCTGGCCGCGCGGCACCACCAGCGACAGGCCGCGCAGGGCTTGCACCACTTTGTTGTAGATGACCTCGATGTTGTTGATTTCGAGGACGTTGTCCGTGCGCGGTTCGGTCATGGCGGGGCGGTCTTTGACGTGACTTAGAGCGCGATCCAGTCCGAGGCCGGCACCATTTTTTGCGCCTTCATGTCGGCCTTGTACACCCGGCCCACGGGGATTGAGTTGCCCTTGATGGTGATGGGCACGCCGATCAGGCCACCGGTGTCGAAGTCCTTGATGGAGTTGAGCGCGGCCTTCAGGTTGTCGCCGTTGAGCGGCTTGCCGGCGTCGAGCGTGCGCCTGGCCGACTCGGTGAACAGCATGGCGGCCAGAAAGCCCTGCATGTAGGCGGTGCTCTGGTACTCGGGCCGCAACGCGCGGATCTTGTCGAGCATCGGCGCTTTGGCTGACGTGTCGTAGTAATAGCGGTAAGGCATCACGCCCATGAAACCGTCGCCGGCCTCGCCCATTTTCATGACGGTGGAGCTGTCCATGGTCCAGAAAGTGCCCATCCATTGGCTGGTCATGCCCATCTGCTTGCCCTGGGTGATGAACTCGGGGATGGGCGCCAGGATGTAGCCATGAAAGATGGTGTAGTCGGGCGCGGCGCGGCGCAGCTTGATGACTTCGGTGGACACGTCCACGCTGCCAGCGGGTGTCATGATCTTGACGGCCACCGACAGGCCAAGCTTTTTGGCCAGCGCTTCGCTGCTGTCAATCGGGTCGCGGCCGAACTCGGAGTCGGAGTAC
>JBBSRS010000259.1:0-4419 GCA_038242795.1 Burkholderiales bacterium | reverse complement strand
TGCCTTGTCGCCAACGCAAACACGCCCTGACACACCCTGCCCGGCGGTTTCCCGGGCGTCCTGCACCGTGTACGGCACGCCACCCTGCCCGGCCAATGACAGCGCGCGCGACACCGGGTGCAAGGAGTGTTTTCCCAATGCCGATGCCATGGCCAGCGCCTCTTCCCTGGAAATGCCTTGGCGCGTATGCACTTCGCCAAGCGCAAACGCGTCGCGGGTCAGGGTGCCGGTTTTGTCGAACACCACCGTGTCCACGGCGGCCAGTGCTTCAAGTGCCTGCAAACGCCGGACCAGCACGCCGCTTTGCGCCAGCGAACCGGCGCTGGCCAGCATGGCGGCCGGCGTGGCCAGCGACAACGCGCAGGGGCAGGTGACGATCAGGACCGCCACGGCCACCATCAGCGCATGGCCCGGGTCATGCGACCACCAGTAGGCGCCAGCCCCGCCTGCGGCCACCAGCACCAGCAAAAGAAAGGGCTTGGCGATGCGGTCGGCCAGTTGCGCCAGTTGCGGCTTGGAGGTTGAAGCGCTTTCCATCAGCGCGACGATTTGCGCAAACCGCGTCTGGCCGCCGGTGAGCTCGACCTTCACCACCACCGGGGCCGCAAGGTTGTGGCTGCCGGCGATCACAAACCCGCCCTTGTCGCGCGGCAAGGGCCGCGATTCTCCGGTCAGCAGCGATTCGTCGGCCAGTGTGCGGCCTTCCAGAATGACGCCATCCGCCGGAAAGGCCTCGCCCGGCAACACCCGGATCACGTCGCCCGCGCTGAGGCGCCGCACCGCCACGCGCTCGAAGACCCCGTCAGCGCCGCGCCGCTCGACGCTGTCGGGCAGACGGTTCATCAGCGCTTCCAGTGCGCCTGCGGTTCGGTCGCGCAGGCGCAGTTCCAGCCAGCGTCCAGTCAGCAGGAAAAAGACAAACATGGTGAACGAGTCGAAATACACCTCGGCACCGAAAATCCCGCCCGGCTCGAACGTGCCCATGGAACTGACGGCAAAGGTGATGCCCATGCCCAGCGCGACCGGCAGGTCCATGCTGACGCGGCGATGGCGCACGTCACGCAGCGCGTTGCGAAAAAACGGGGCGCAGGAAAACAGCAGCACCGGCAAGGACAGCACCCAGGAAGCCCACCGCAGCAATTGCGCCATGTCAGGCGCCAGGTCGCCCGGTTCGGCCACGTAGGCCGGCCATGCGTACATCATCACCTGCATCATGCACAGGCCGGCCACGCCCAGCCGCCACAGCGCCTGGCGGGTTTCAACGCGTCGGCGGTCGTTGGCGAAGGCGTCGCTGGCAGGCACAGCCGGGTAGCCGGCGCGGGAGGCAGCCTGCATCCAGCCCGAGGGGCTGATGCGGGTATCAGACCAGACCACGCGGCCGCGATGGCTGGCAGCGCTGATGTCGGCCGACAGCACGCCCGGCACCTTGCGCAGGGCATCTTCGATGGTGAGGGCGCAGGCGGCGCAGTGCATGCCTTCGAACACCACGCTGGATTCCCAGCATGAAGGCTGCCCGGCCAGCGGGCGGCTGAAGGCGGACCACTCGTCAGGCTCGTCCAGCATGGCCAGTGGCGTGCCGCTGGCCGTTGAAGCAGGCAGTTCATCCGCCAGACTGGACGGAGACAGGGAAAGAGGTGACAGGCGGGCCGTTTGCATGGCTTGCCAGCTTAGCGGCTTTACCGCCTGATGTGTTGATCTGGATCGAATTCAGCGCAATTCAAGTGAAGTCGATGCAGAGTTCGGGTTCATCGTGCATTCAGTCGGAAGCGCCCGTACGGACCAGACGCCGCCAGGGCATTGCCAACCGCCCTGGGCTGGTCACTCCAGGCTAGTCACGGCTGCCAGCCGGCGCATGACCTGCTGGACGACATCGCTTTGCATGTCGCGGTAAAGCAGGGCTTCCTCAGCCTCCTTCGCCAGCACGGCCGACTCGTTGAAGCTGATGTCGCGCTGCAGGGCAATTTCACTTGCCGGAATCAACTCCCGGCCCGCCAGGGTCCGCAAGCGAAAGGAAAACAGCAGCCGCAACTGGAACTCGCGCACCTGGCCCGATGAGTTCAAGCTGAGCACCACCTTTTCGCGTCGGTCCTGCAGAACCTCAAGCACCACCTGCGCCTCGCTGATACGGCGCGCGTCGGCAATCACCTTGACTTTGCCAGTGGCCTCCAGCGAGCGCCTGAGTTCCACACCCAGCGGCGACGACTCGGCCAGGCCACTGTACAGCGTGGAAAACGCAAAATTGGGCGCCTTGCGCAAGGCAAAGCCGCAGCCGTGCAGGCTGACCAGCGTCAGCGACGCAGCGGAGGCTGCAAAAACCAGAAAAGCGCGTCGCTGCATGGGTTGGCCTTGAAGAATGTTGACAGAATCGCTGCGTTTCAAACGACGATGTTGACCAGACGGCCCGGCACGACGATGACTTTCCGGGCGGACGCACCTGCCGCCTGCCGGACAAAAGCCTCAGAAGCCAGCGCTGCCGCCTCGATCTCGGCCTTGCTGGCACCAGCCGGCACCGTGACCGAGCCGCGCAGTTTGCCATTCACCTGCAGCATCAGCTCGATCTCGTCCTGCTGCAAGGCGCTGGCGTTCACTTCGGGCCAAGGTGCATCGAGCAGTTCACCGGCTTCTGCCGCGTAGCCCAGTTCGTTCCACAAACTGTGCGTCAGGTGGGGCGCGGCCGGATACAGGCAGCGCAGCAAAATACCGAAGCCTTCGCGCAGGGCCGCCACGGCGCCTGCAGAAGGCGCGCTTTTGAAATCTTCGAGCGCATTGAGCAATTTCATGGTGCCCGAAACGACGGTGTTGTACTGCATGCGCTGGTAGTCATAGTCCACCTGCTTGAGCAGGGTGTGCACTTCCCGCCTCAGCCCCTTGGTTTCCTTGTCAAACATGACTTTTGCGCTTACTGCATGTGCACTAGCAGCTCCTGAATTCATAGCCTTTAACTTGACACCGAAATTCCAGACGCGGCGCAGGAAGCGATACGAACCCTCCACCCCCGCGTCGTTCCACTCCAGCGTGGCTTCGGGCGGTGCGGTGAACATGGTGTACAGGCGGGCCGTGTCAGCGCCGTACTTTTCAATGATGTCCTGCGGGTCGACGCCATTGCTCTTGGACTTGGACATGGTGCCCACGCCTTCGTAGTCGATCAGCGTTCCGGCCGGCAACGTGGTTCCGCCGCTTTCCACGGCCTTCTTGAGCCGCGCACCGGTGATCTTGCCGGTGTCGTCGAGCACATGCTCGACATCGTGCGGCCAGAAATACTCCTTGCCGCCCTTGTCCGAGCGGCGCGAGTAAATGTGGTTGAGCACCATCCCCTGCGTCAGCAGTTTGGTGAAAGGCTCGTCTACCTTGACCAGCCCCAGGTCGCGCATCACCTTGGTCCAGAAGCGCGCATACAGCAGGTGAAGAATCGCATGCTCGATGCCGCCGATGTACTGGTCCATCGGCATCCAGTAGTCGGCGCCTTCGGCCACCATCGCCTCGCTGTATTTCGGGTCGCAGTAGCGCATGAAATACCACGAGCTGTCGACAAACGTGTCCATCGTGTCGGTTTCGCGTCGTGCCGCTTTGCCACAGACCGGGCAGGTCACGCCAGCGTGGAAGCCTTCGTGCTTGTGCAGCGGGTTGCCCGAGCCGTCGGGGATGCAGTCCATCGGCAGCACCACCGGCAGGTCTTTTTCGGGCACTGGCACGGCACCGTGCTCGTCGCAATGGATGATGGGAATCGGCGTGCCCCAGTAACGCTGGCGGCTCACGCCCCAGTCGCGCAGCCGCCAGGTGGTTTTTTTCTCGCCCAGACCCAACGCGGCCAAGTCGGCGGCGACGGCATCGACCGCAGCCTTGAAAGCCAGACCATCGTACTTGCCGGAATTGATGGCGACGCCTTGCTGCTTGTCGCCGTACCAGTCGGCCCAGGCCTCCAGGCTGTAGGTTTTGCCTTGAACATCGGTCACCTGCTTGATCGGCAGGTCATATTTCTTGGCGAATTCAAAATCCCGCTCGTCATGCGCCGGCACGCCCATAACCGCACCGTCGCCATAGCTCATCAGCACATAGTTGCCGATCCAGACCTCAACCTGCTCACCGGTCAGGGGATGCGTGACGAACAGACCGGTGCGCTGGCCTTTCTTCTCCTGCGTGGCCATTTCGGCTTCGGTCGTGCCGCCGGCCTTGCATTCAGCGATGAACGCGGTCAGTTCGGGACTCGTGGCGGCGGCATGCATCGCCAGCGGATGCTCGGGTGCCACGGCGCAAAAGGTCACGCCCATGATGGTGTCGGCGCGCGTGGTGAAGACATACATCCGGCCATCGCCGATCAGCGCGCCCGACGCGTCCCGGATGTCGTGGGTGAACGCAAAGCGCACGCCTTCGCTCTTGCCGATCCAGTTTTCCTGCATCAGCTTGACGCGCTCGGGCCAG
>JBBSRS010000258.1:0-4421 GCA_038242795.1 Burkholderiales bacterium | reverse complement strand
GTCACCGTGTGTCCGCCCCAGACGGCGCTGCTGCGCGAGGCCGCACGTCAAATCGAAGCGCATCCGGTGCTGCGCGATGTGTTGTTTGTGTCGCTCACGGTGGACCCTTTGTCCGACGGGCCGCTGCAACTGCGCCAATATGCAGCGCGTTTTGATTTGCCGGTCGGCCCGCCTGTCCGTTGGGTGTTGCTGACCGGGAGCATCGACAACGTGCAGAAAACGCTGGCACCTTTTGCCGCCACGACGTCAAGCCCTGCCGATCACCCCGCACTGCTCTGGCTGGGACATGAGTCGCGCGGGCGCTGGACGCGCACATCGGCCCTCAATCCTCCGCACATGCTGATCCGTCGGCTCGAAGCGTTGATTTCATGAAAACACCACTGCGTTGCTTGATGCTGATGTTTGCCGCCGCGCTGCACACCTGCGCGATGGCCGGCGTGGCCGAGGAACCGGCATTGCTGGCGGCTGGCCGCGCGCTTTACCTGGGTGCCGCCACCTTGCAAAACGGGGCTGTTGTACAGGGCGTGCACATCGGTTCGGGGGCCTGTGTGCAATGCCATGGCACGCGTGGCCAGGAGCGGGTGGAGGCGGGCATCACCGTGCCTTCCATTCAATGGAATGCGCTGACGCAAGCGAGCCGGGCGGGCGCCGGTTACAGACAAGCGTCGCAGTTGCTGAATGCGTTGCGGCAGGGTTCGGGGCGGGATGGGCGCGCCTTGCGAGCGCCCATGCCGACGTTTGATCTGACAGCGCATGAACAGCAGGCCTTGCTGGCCTACCTTCGGGTTCTTGGCACCGACGCGCAGCCGGTTGCGGGCGTGACGCCGGAGCGGGTGGTCGTGGCCACGGTGCTGCCGGCCGATCCGGCCACGGCAAGCAAGGTGCGCAACGCCCTGGTTGCGCGCGTGCAGCGGGTCAATGCCCAGGGAGGCGTGTTTGGCCGCACGCTGGAAGTCCGGTTTTTCGGCGGGAAGGGCGACGCTGCCACCCCATGGAACGAGGCGCGCGAAATGCTTTCCTCGGGCGAGGTCTTTGCGTTCGTCGCCAGCAACCTGCCCGATCCCCCGCCCGACATGCTGGCCGCCATGCGCCAGCATGAGGTGCCGCTGGTGGCCACGCTGGGCATGCCGATGCAGGAGAGCACAGACCGTCGCCTGACCTACATGGTGCCCAGCCTGATGCAGCAACTGCGCGACGTGGACGGCGAGTTGCGCAGGCGGTGCGTGCCGCCGTCGGGGTCGAGTCTGCCCACCCTCTGGCTGTATCCGTTGCGCAGTGCGTTGGCTGCCCCTTTGGTGGTGCGAGACGACCCAGGGGTTCAGGCCGTGCCAGTAACCGACGCGGCGGACCTGCTTCACAAGCTGGCGACACTGCCGGCCCAGCGCGTGCTGCTGCTGATCGGACCCGAGCAGGCACGGCAGGCACGCGAACAACTCGCGCGGCGTACACCTTCGTCGCCTGTGGTCTGCGTGGGCACACTGGCTGCCTTGTCGGCAGTCGCTGCGCCTTCGACGCTTTATTCAATTCCCGAAGTGCTTGGCACACCGGTTTCGGCCGATGCCCTGCTGTCAGGCGACGTACGCGCGCAAGGGCTCTGGCCGGTGTTGGCCGACGCAGCGATGCAGGTCTTCATCGAAGCGCTTGCGCGGTCCGGGCGCCAGCTTGATGCCAGCGCATTGTTGACCGCCCTGGAATCCATGCACCGTCATCCGGTGGCCACAGGGATGGAAGTTTCCTTTACACCCCAACGGCACCATGGACTGGCGTCAAGTTTCATCTGGAAGGAGGCCAATCATGTGTCTACAACAATCGAGCAGTAAACGGCTTTTGAGGCGTCTGGAAAGTCTGGCCCTGGTGGGCCTGGCCGCGCTGACCTGCTCATTGACCGCAGGCGCCCAGGTGCCGACGCCATCGTTCACCATGCTGGGTTACCTGCAGGCGCTTGACGTGGACGACCTGACCAACCCCTTGTCCGCCGGCAGCATGCGTGTCAACGGTATCCGGGTGGTGTTGCCCGGCAACCTGCTCATCAAGATGCCTGGACAGTACCTGACGGTGAACGATCTGTTTCGAGGTGCCAGGCCTGGTGTGGCGCCAGCCCTGGCACCGGCGGTCAAGCCCAGCGGGCTGACCTTGGACGACACGCCCCGGCCCCCGATCGCGTTCGAGGTGCAGGTGATTGGCAACATGGTGGACGGCGCCTACATTGCCGGCTGGGCCAACATCACACAGCAGGACCTCAACACGGGTGCGGGTTTCATACGCGCCATTGACCATGCCAAAGGCGAGATGACGGTAGGGCCGGACGGCGCAGATGTCACCGACCCGGCCGCCAGGGCCGCCATGGCACGCGTGCGCATCAACGACCCGGCGGGCCGCTACGGATTGGCCAATTCAGCCAAAAGCGGCGGCGGCAACATGGATGACCGTTTTACCTCAGACCCGGGCAACGCGCCGGTCGCCGCTGAAACAGGCTTTCCGATGTGCCTGCCCCGCGTGGCCCCGCCCGCCGTTGACGCGGATTGCCCCCTCACCAATCGGGCTCCCACGCCCAATGAGGGACGTTTTACCTGCGGGATTGCCCAGGCGGAGCCGACCGCACCGGCGCTTGCGGGTTGTCAGCCCGGCAAGCCTGCGCCGTTGCAGGTGGGCGACTATATTCAATTTGCCGGCATGCTGACCGAGGACACGCCGGGCAGCCGCACCTTTTTTCATGCCGCGCATGCCGTGGCTGCCATGGCGGGCATCTACACCTCCCCGGGCGTTGACCCTGCCTATGTGTTCATTGAAGAAGCCCTGATAGGCACGCTGGGCGACCCTTACCCCGGCATTGACCAGGAACAAACGTCGCGGTTTCGCGTTGTCGGCTTCACGACCGACCCAAGCCGGCGCGTCGAGGTATCCCTGATGGATGTGGCGGGCGCGCAGGAAACCGAACGCCGCCTGACCACCCTGACGCCCAGCCAGGTGGCGCAACTTGGCCGCGTGCGCATCACGCTGCCGGCCAAGGCCAACTTTTTGCCCATCACGCGCGACGTGCGCCTGCGCATTGAAGGCCACACACCCGTCAAGGTCGCGGGCGGTCTGGATTCAGGCCAGTACACCGCGCCGGTGGCTGAGTACATTTACCCTGAAAACACCCGGTTCGGCCGGCCGCGTCTGCCGGTCTCGGTGCCCTTTGAAAACTTCTGTTTCCTGAAAAATGGCGGCGGTCTGCTGGGGACGCTGGGGCGCGATGCGCTGCCTGATGCGGCGCGTCCTGCCATCGGACCGTTGACCCCGTTTCCGCGCTCAGGGCACACTGCCGCGCAATTGCGGGCTGACGGCACATTCGCATGCCCATAAGCCAGGATCAAATGCCTGCTTGTGTGGCTGCCCATAAAGACCGTGTTTTATGCGCGAGCCGCCAGTTTCTTGAGCCGGTACAGCGCCTCCAGCGCCTCGCGCGGGCTCAGCACATCGGGGTCGATGTTTGTCAACGCGGTTTCCAGCGCGCTGGCTTCGCCTGACGTTTCGGGCGGCGGCAGGGCAAACAAATCGACCTGCACCTGCGATTCGCTTTGCTGGCTTTCCAGCGCCGCGAGCGCATGGCGCGCATGGTTGACGACAGCGGCGGGCACGCCGGCCAGCTTGGCGACGGCAATGCCATAGCTCTTGCTGGCCGGGCCGGGCTCGATGTGGTGCAAAAACACGATATCGTTGCCCGATTCCACCGCGCTGACATGCACATTGACCGCGCCATGGTGCTGCGCCGGAAACCCCGTCAGCTCGAAATAATGCGTGGCAAACAATGTGAAGGCCTGCGACTTGTTGTGCAGGTGTGCGGCAATGCCGCCGGCCAGCGCCAGGCCGTCAAAGGTCGAGGTGCCGCGCCCGATCTCGTCCATCAGCACCAGTGAATAAGGCGTGGCGGCATGCAGAATCTGCGCGGCTTCGAGCATCTCCAGCATGAAGGTCGATTGCGCATTGGCCACGTCGTCGGCGGCGCCGATGCGCGTGTGAATCGCGTCGATCGGCCCGAGCCGGCAGTGGCTGGCGGGCACATAGGAGCCGATGCTGGCCAGCAGCACGATCAGCGCGACCTGGCGCATGTAGGTCGATTTGCCGCCCATGTTCGGTCCGGTGATGATCTGCATCCGGCTTTTGCCGGTCAGGCGGCAGTCGTTGGCGATGAAGGCGCCGCCGCCCGTCTCGGCCAGCCGGCATTCCACCACCGGATGCCGGCCCTGGCCGATGTCGATGCACGGTTCCTTGACGAACACGGGCGCGCACCAGCCCAGCGTCAGCGAGCGCTCGGCCAGCGCGCACAGCGCATCGAGCGCGGCAATGGCGCGTGCCAGCCGGCTCAGCGCGGGGATGAAGTCCTGCAGCTGGTCAAGCAATTGCTCGTACAGCCACTTTTCGCGCTCCAGCGCCCGCGT
>JBBSRS010000257.1:0-4436 GCA_038242795.1 Burkholderiales bacterium | reverse complement strand
CAGTGTCCCCAGGGCAGGATGTTTTTTTGTGAAGGACGCCGCCGGCTTTGGCAGACAGCCAACCCCTATAATCTCCGTTTACCACCTTAGCGAACTTGCAGGTTCGTACATGGCATGACCAAATTTGTCTTCGTCACCGGCGGTGTGGTGTCTTCCCTGGGCAAGGGAATCGCCTCAGCCTCGCTGGCTGCGATCCTTGAATCGCGCGGCCTCAAGGTCACCCTCATCAAGCTCGACCCCTACATCAACGTGGACCCGGGCACCATGTCGCCGTTCCAGCACGGCGAGGTGTTTGTCACCGAAGACGGCGCCGAAACCGACCTGGACCTGGGCCACTACGAGCGTTTCGTCGAAACGCGGATGCGCAAGGCCAACAACTTCACCACCGGCCAGATCTACCAGAGCGTGCTGGAAAAGGAACGCCGCGGCGACTACCTCGGCAAGACGGTCCAGGTGATTCCGCACATCACCAACGAAATCCAGGACTTCATCAAGCGCGGTGCGCGCTACGACAAGCCGGACGCCGTGGATGTGGCGATTGTCGAGATCGGCGGCACGGTGGGCGACATCGAATCCCTGCCCTTCCTGGAGGCGGTTCGCCAGATGAGCCTGCGCATGGGGCCGAACAACACCGCCTTCGTGCACCTGAGCTACGTGCCGTGGATTGCCGCCGCAGGGGAGCTCAAGACCAAGCCGACGCAGCACACCGCCAAGCAATTGCGCGAGATCGGCATCCAGGCCGACGTGCTGCTGTGCCGCGCCGACCGCCGCATTCCCAACGAGGAGCGCGAGAAAATCTCGCTGTTCTCCAACGTGCCCGAATGGGGCGTGATCTCGATGTGGGACGTGGACACCATCTACAAGGTGCCGCGCATGCTGCACGAGCAGGGCCTGGACGGCCTGATCTGCGACAAGCTGCGGCTGAACACGCCGCCCGCCAACCTCAAACGCTGGGACGACCTGGTCTATGAAACCGAGCATCCGAAGTCCGAGGTCAGTATTGCCATGGTCGGCAAGTACGTCGAACTGAGCGACAGCTACAAGTCATTGAATGAAGCGCTGCGCCACGCCGGCATGAAAAACCATGCCAAGGTGCGCATCACCTACCTGGATTCCGAAACCCTGACGCCCGACACCGTGTCGTGCCTGGCGGCATTCGACGGCATCCTGGTGCCCGGCGGCTTTGGCATCCGGGGCGTCGAAGGCAAGATCTGCGCGGCGCGCTTTGCCCGCGAACACAAGATTCCCTACCTCGGCATCTGCCTGGGCATGCAGGTGGCGACCATCGAGTTTGCGCGCCATGTCGCCGGACTGAAGGACGCCAACAGCACCGAATTCGACCCCGCTACCAAGCACCCGGTGATTGCCCTGATCACCGAATGGAAAGACGCCGACGGCACCATCAAGACGCGTCATGCCAAGTCCGACCTGGGCGGCACGATGCGCCTGGGCGCGCAAAGCTCGGACGTGGCGCCGAACACCCTGGCGCACCAGATCTACGGCGACGTGGTGACCGAACGCCACCGTCACCGCTACGAAGCCAACGTCAACTACCTGGACGCGCTGCGCAAGTCGGGCCTGGTGATTTCAGCGCTCACGCAGCGCGAACACCTGACCGAAATCGTCGAGCTGCCGAAGGCGGTGCACCCCTGGTTCATCGGCGTGCAGTTCCACCCCGAATTCAATTCAACACCGTGGAACGGCCATCCGCTGTTCAATGCCTACATTGCCGCCACCCTGGCACACCGCGATGCGGCCAGCCTGGCGCAGACGGCGGACGCGGCCACCCCCCTCAAAGTGGTGGCATCGGCATGAAGCCCTGCGGATTCGGGACTGGACGGGCGCCATCGTCAGCCCGGGTCGCAAGCCCGGATACTGTTTATTTCAGGTCATCAAAAGCCTGTCTGGAAAATTTCTTCTTTTCACTTCCCAAGGAAAAAAATGAGCGCAATTGTTGACATCGTCGGCCGCGAGATTCTCGACAGCCGTGGCAATCCCACCGTCGAATGCGATGTGCTGCTGGAATCAGGCGTGATGGGCCGGGCCGCCGTGCCTTCGGGCGCCTCCACCGGCTCGCGTGAAGCCATCGAGCTGCGCGACGGCGACACGTCGCGCTACCTGGGCAAGGGCGTGCTCAAGGCCGTGGGCCATATCAACAACGAAATTTCTGAAGCCGTGCTCGGTCTGGACGCCAGCGAGCAGGCCTTTCTGGACCGCACGCTGATCGAACTCGACGGCACCGAAAACAAGTCGCGCCTGGGTGCGAACGCCATGCTGGCCGTTTCCATGGCCGTGGCCCGTGCCGCCGCCGAGGAAGCCGGCCTGCCGCTGTACCGCTACTTTGGCGGCATGGCCGCGGTGCAAATGCCCGTGCCCATGATGAACGTCATCAACGGCGGCGAGCATGCCAACAACAACCTGGACATCCAGGAGTTCATGATCATTCCGCTGGGCGCGCCAAGCTTTCGCGAAGCCCTGCGCTACGGCGCCGAAGTCTTCCACGCGCTGAAAAAAATCCTGCATGACAAGGGCATCAGCACCGCTGTTGGCGACGAAGGTGGCTTTGCGCCCAACGTGACCAACCACGAAGCGGCCATCGAGATGATTCTCGAAGCCATCGACAAGGCCGGCTTTGTCGCCGGTGAACAAATTGCCCTGGGCCTGGACTGCGCTGCCAGTGAGTTCTACAAAGACGGCAAGTATGAATTGTCCGGCGAAGGCCTGAGCCTGACGGCGCAGGAATGGACCGATATGCTGGCCACGTGGGTGGATAAATACCCCATCATCAGCATCGAAGACGGCATGGCCGAAGGCGACTGGGACGGCTGGAAAATCCTGACCGACCGCCTGGGCAAGAACGTGCAGATCGTCGGCGACGACCTGTTCGTCACCAACACCAAGATCCTGAAGGAAGGCATCGACAAGGGCATCGGCAATTCCATCCTGATCAAGATCAACCAGATCGGCACGCTGACCGAAACCTTTGCCGCGATCGAACTGGCCAAGCGCGCCGGCTACACCGCCGTGATCTCGCACCGCTCGGGCGAAACCGAGGATTCGACGATTGCCGACATCGCCGTCGGCACCAACGCCGGCCAGATCAAGACCGGCTCGCTGTCGCGCTCGGACCGCATGGCCAAGTACAACCAGCTGCTGCGCATCGAGGAAGACCTGGGCGAAGTTGCGGTTTACCCGGGCCGCGCCGCTTTCTACAACCTGCGTTAAGGCAGTCGCCAGCCCATGGGCAAACGTTTATTGGTTTCTGCCGTTCTGCTCATACTGCTCGGGCTGTTCCAGGCCCAGCTGTGGATGGGACGGGGCAGCATTCCCAGCGTGCGCGAGATGCAGCAGCGTCTGGAGCAGCAGTTGGCGAACAACAAGGTGAACCAGGCGGGCAACGACCAGTTGGCCACCGAGATCAAGGACCTGCAGGAGGGCCTGGAAATGGTCGAGGAAAAAGCGCGCAGCGAACTCGGCATGGTCAAGCCCAATGAAATGTTTGTCCAGTTCACCGAATAAACCGCCCGCCCGGCGGCTGGCAGGCTGCGCATCCGTCGATGGCAGGTTGCATTCCCGCCTCTCGCCATGCTGAACATTGCGCTGCTGGGCGCTCGCCCGGTCCAGCTGGCCGAGTTGGCCGCGGCGCTTGAGCAGACGGCACAAGCCCTGGGCGGTCAAATCATGCTGGTGACAGCAGACGGCGCCGATGCCCTGCCTGCAGGCTTGTCCGGGTTTGCGCTGGTGTTGCTGGCCGGGCTGGAAGCGCCAGAACGGCCTGACCCCCCCTGTCCTGCGCCGTGCAAGGGAGAACTGGACGCTGCATGCGACCAGGAACGGGTCGACCGTTCGATTCGTGCCGCGCTGGTGCGGGATGCCGTTTCTTTTCGGGTGTTGTATGGTCCGGCCGGCGAGCGGCTGGCCCATGCGCGGCAGGCGGTGGAAAGCCTGATGCCGGCAGCCAGTCGACCTGCGCAAGTCGCCCAACCAAGCGTCTTGAAAAAACAGCCCTGGGTCTGGATGTGCGACAAATGCAGCGACCCGCAGTGCGAGCACCGGCTGCTGACGGCCTTGCTCGCCCAACGCGAGACGTCTGTCGAGCAGGCGCGTCCTTATTGAACCGTTGACGTCGGCGGCGGCTGCTGGAGCGGGTTGGTGAAAAGCTGCGCCGCATCGACCGGATCGAATTCGTACTGCGCACCGCAGAATTCGCAAGCCACATCGACCTGGCCGCGCTCGGCGATGATGCTTTCAATCTCCTCGGTTCCCAGGCCGCGCAGCATGTTGCCCACGCGTTCGCGCGAGCAGCTGCAGGCAAAGCTTGGCGTGAGCGGCTCGAATCGCGTGACGGGTTCCTCCCAGAACAGCCGGCGCAGGATCGTGTCGACATCCAGGGTCAAAAGTTCCTCGCGCTTGAGCGTTCCGGCCAGCAGCGCGAT
>JBBSRS010000256.1:0-4440 GCA_038242795.1 Burkholderiales bacterium | reverse complement strand
GGGCACCTTCGCCGAAGGCACCACGCCCGAAGCCTGCGATGCGTTCATGGCTGCTGAAACCATCAAATGGGGCAAAGTGATCAAGGAAGCCAAAGTCACGCTGGACTGATGCGCAGTTGCCCACACGAAACATTGTTCTGGCGATGTGCTTCATCGTTCTGTCGTTGCTAGGGAGATCGTTGACTTGTGCACATTGCCTCTGGCCCGGTCGATTGCCGCTGACAACCCGCACATTGCTGCGCTTCAGTTGCGGGCAACCTTCCAGGTTGCATGTTTAAATTTAGATCCTCGAAGCCTGTGCCACTGCCGGCACCTTGCGCATGTTGTGGTTCGCATCGCGTTGACACATCGGGCGGCAAAGTGGCGTACGGTGACAGACGTTTCACTACCTTTTGGCCACGGGTTTACCGCGGTGGTAACATGAAATTCTGACCTCAGAAGCACGACTAACGCGTCGTTATAAACCATGAGCAACAATGCATCGCGTCTTGTCACGGTTCTTGTCTTGGCTGCATTGGGTGCAGGCGCTTGGTACTGGTGGCAGCAACGCCCGCAACCCGTTCCGGCGCTTACCCAAGCCCCTGCGGCTGCGACGCCCGCGCCGTCTTCGGCGGTCCCTGTCCCGGGGGCGGTTCAATACCCGATCACCCCCTCTTCATCAGATGAGCCTGCCGCAGAGGCGCCGTTGCCTGCCCTGGCCAATTCCGATCCTCGGTTGAGTGCAGCGCTGGTCGAGCTGTTGGGGCGCGACAAGGTGCAGACCTTTTTGCACCTCGAGGGTTTTGTTCGACACGTGGTGGCGACCACCGACAACCTGGCCCGCGAACACGCGCCGTCCATGGTGTGGCCCGTGGTGCCCACACCGGGCCGCTTCACCACTGTCGCCAACAGTCAAGAGGCCGTCATCACAAGTGCCGGCGTGACCCGCATCAGCCCCGACAACAGCTTGCGCTACACCCCCTTTGTGCTGTTTGTCGAGTCGGTGGATGCTGCGGCCGCTGTGCGTCTTTACAAGCGGCTGTACCCTCTGTTTCAGCAAGCTTATGAAGAGCTGGGTTTTCCTGGCCGTTATTTCAACGACCGGCTGGTCGCAGTAATCGACCTGCTGCTGTCCACGCCGGTGCAGCCCGGGCCGCTTGATGTGGCGCTGGTGGAGGTCAAGGGCCCCATTCCCTCAGTCCGGCCGTGGGTGCGTTATGAGTTCACCGACCCCACCCTGAATGCGCTGTCAGCAGGACAAAAAATGCTGCTGCGCACCGGGCCGGTCAACCATCGGCGGCTGAACGCCAAGCTTCTGGAAATCAGGCGTCTGGTCAGCAGCGGCGCCGCGCCGACGGCAGCGGCGCCTGCTTCACGTCCTTGAACGGGCACGCCACTGCCGTTTGGATAGAAAAATGCTGGATGACAGGGGGCAGGCCAGCAACGCAAAATCTGCCCACCCGGCACGCAGACCTGCGCTGTGGGTAATGATGTGTTGGCGGCGAGGTGAAATTGAATTGGCAGCCCGCCGGGCTTGAGACTGCAAACCGGCTCGCGTGTCCTGGTAGAACGATCAGTTGCTCAATAATTATGCACTTCGGGCTGTTTGTCCACTGTTGGCCCCAGTTTGACCCTTTTTCAACCTGTTTAAGCAAATGAGACGGTTTTTTGCACCCGCCCGTCCATCAGATTGAGCGCAAACTCCAAAGCAAAATCAAAGCCGCATTTCAAGGTGCAGATCATGTCATGGCGATCAGGCGTGGGGTGTCTGCAAATTTGGCCAGGTCAGCCCGGGCTGTGCAGTGCAACCATGTTTTGCAGCGCCTGAGTGCAGTAAAGGCGATGCGGCAGACCCCAGTGACCTGGGTGCCAGAGCACACCGTTGCTCAAATGTGTCAGTGTGTCCAGACGGAGCACGGCATTGCGGTAGGGCCGACGGCGATGGGCAAGACCCTGGCCTGCATCGGAATGCAGCTAAAAAAAGGATTTATGCCAACGGCCAGCATCACCCCGATGTTGTCCAGGCGCGAGCCGCCTGGAAAGCCGAACAACCCCCGATGGCTACCGCGAGGCTGCTTCTGCTAGATGCGACATGGGCTACCACCAACATGGCTTCCTCCCGAAGCCGCGCACTCAGGGGCGAACCTTGCCTGGGGTATGCGCCTTTTGGTCGCGCGCACACCATGGCGTTTGCCTGCGCGCTGGGTACACAAGCGTTGTTCCCCCTTAAGGGCTGGACGGGCCGGTCAACAGCCATCCCTTTGTGGCCTGGGCTGAACAGCTTCTCGCGCAGGAACTGCAAGACGGCAACACTGTGGTGCTAGACAGTTCAGGTTGGCACAAGGTCGCCTGCGTCTAGCATGCCCACAGGATGGCCAGGTGCCCAACCAGGGGACACAACCACCTGCACCTGCTTGTTGACATGACCCTTCGCCATCACGGGTTTTCAGGCCACGAACTGAAGCGCGGCCAGACGCGCATACACCTGATTGGCGGCCATCAACTGTTCATGGGTTCCCTGTTCCACAATGCGGCCATGGTCGATCACGACGATCCGGTCGGCCTTCTTGACCGTCGCCAGCCGGTGCGCAATCACCAGGGTGGTGCGGTCCTTCATGGCGGATTCGAGTGCGGCCTGGACCATGCGCTCGCTCTCGGCGTCCAGCGCGCTGGTGGCTTCGTCGAGCAGCAGGAGTGGCGAATTTTTCAGCATGGCGCGCGCAATCGCGATGCGCTGGCGCTGGCCACCGGACAGGCGAACGCCGCGTTCGCCCAGGAAAGTGTCGAAGCCTTCGGGCAGCGCACTGATGAATTCATGGGCAAACGCCGCCCGGGCAGCGGCCTTGACCTCTTCGTCCGTCGCGTCCGGCTTGCCGTATCGAATATTTTCCAATGCAGTGGTCGAGAAAATCACCGCATCCTGGGGCACCAGGCCGATACGGCCGCGCAGATCTTCCAGCGACATGTCGGCGGTCCGAACGCCGTCCAGTTCAATCCGGCCCGAAGCCGGGTCGTAAAAGCGCAGCAGCAACTGGAACACCGTGCTTTTGCCCGCACCGCTGGGGCCGACGATGGCGATGGTTTCACCCGGTGCCACGCTCAGGCTGAAATCCGTCAGCGCCGGCTGTGTCGGCCGGGACGGGTAGTGAAACGTGACATTGTCAAATTTGATAGCGCTTCCTGCCCGTATATCCTGCGCGGTGCGCGGATTTGAGGGTGAAGTGACGGGGGACTGGCTGTCCAGCAGTTCCATCAGCCGTTCGGTGGCGCCTGCCGCGCGCAGCAGGTCGCCATAGACCTCGCCCAGCACCGCCGCCGCGCTGGCCAGGATGATCACATACACCACGGTCTGGCCCAGGTGGCCGGCGGTGATGTCGCCGCGCATCACCGCCTGCGTGCCCTGGTACAGGCCCCACAGCAGCGCCGCCGAGGTGGCGATGATGATGAAGGCCACCAGCACCGAGCGCGCCTTGGTGCGGCGAACGGCAATGGCAAAAGCCTCGTCCGTGGACCGGTCGAAACGAGCCGCCTCCCGGTCTTCGGCGGTGTAGCTTTGCACCACCGGAATGGCATTGAGCACCTCGGCGGCAATCGCGCTGGAGTCGGCCACGCGGTCCTGGCTGGCGCGCGAGAGCTTGCGCACCCGCCGGCCGAACCACATCGACGGCGCGACGATCAGCAGCAGCGCACCGAGCACCTGCACCATCAGGTACGGGTTGGTGAACACCAGCATGCCCAGCGCGCCCACGCCCATGACGGCATTGCGCAGGCCCATGCTGAGCGACGAGCCCACCACCGTCTGCACCAGCGTGGTGTCGCCGGTGAGGCGCGACAGCACCTCGCCGGTTTGCGTGGTTTCAAAAAACTCCGGGCTTTGCCTGAGCACATGCGAATACACCGCGTTGCGGATGTCGGCCGTGACACGCTCGCCCAGCCAGCTGACGGTGTAGAACCGCCCGGCCGAGAAAAGCCCCAACGCAGCCGCCACGCCAAACAGCTCGAAAAAATGGGTGCGCAGCGCCATCAGTTGCTCGCCCTTGTCGGCCGCACCCATGCCGCCGTCGATCAGCCCGCGCAACGCCAGCGGAAACACCAGCGTCGCCACGGCGGCCATGACCAGGAAAAGCACCGCCAGTCCGATGCGGCCTGAATACGGCCGCAGAAAAGGGACCAGCCCTGACAGCGACCGGGGCGATCCCTTGGCGGGCGGGGCGTTGGGAGGCATTGAGATGCTGGAGGGGAGGGGCGATGCGGTGGAAGTAACCATGCGGGCCATTTTAACTTTAAAGCTTGGCATTGCAAACACAGGCTTGACAATAGTTGCTCAAGCAAGTATTATTCGGGTCATGGATTCAACCAACAATTCCGCCCCCTGCCTTGACGCAACTCCGAGTCCGCCGGCTGATTTCTACCGGGCAGAAAGCTACACGCCCGACGACAGCATTGGCTACATGATGCGGC
>JBBSRS010000255.1:0-4442 GCA_038242795.1 Burkholderiales bacterium | reverse complement strand
GGCGTGCTGGCGCGCGTGCTGCCCCAGCGGCGCACGCCCTGGGTGGCCATTGTGGCGACCACCCTCGTGGCCATGGCGCTGACCGCCATGGGCGACCTGTCGACCCTGGCCGAAACCGTGGTGCTGTTGCTGCTGTTTGTGTTTATCAGCACCAATGCCGCAGTGATCGTGCTGCGGCGCGAGCCGGTCGCCCATGACCATTTTCGGGTGTGGACCTGCATGCCCTATCTGGGCATCGCGTCGTGCCTGCTGCTGATGGCGCAGCAAAGCGCCCAGGTGTGGGGCCTGGCCGGCGTGTTTCTGGCAGCCGGCGTGGGGCTGTATGGCTTGGCGCGGCTGGGCCGGACCCCGTCTGTGCCGTTGCCGCCCGCCGCCGGGTCGCCCTGACCCCTGGCTGGCGGGGGCTATGAAAGTGCGGGGAATCAGGCTTGGGCACGCCAGGCATTCGACCAGCTTCATCGACGATCATTCAGCTGGCAAATCAGGTGCCTGCGCTTGCTCCAAGGGCGTTTTTAGCTCTTTATTCAATAGCGAACCAGAGGCCATGCCACTGCATTCAAGCCATGCAAGAATGCCGCATGACCCGCAAGCCCCAACGCTTTTTCATCCCCGCCGTCCTGTGGCTGGCCATCAGCGTGCTGGGGGGTGTGGCGGTCGCGCGGCTTGAGCTGAACCGCTTGCGTGACGAGTTTGAAACCAGCGCGCGCATTGCCCACCGGCTGCTGAGCCAGCGCGCCGTGCAGCATGACGCCGTGATGGCCATGCTGGCGCTGATTCAACCGCCGCCCGGCGCATCCCAACCCGAGCAGCGCCTGCCATCGGTGTACCCGCAGATCATCGGGGTGCAGCGACGCGACCGCGATGCCGCCTGGACCGATGAACGCCTGGCTGCGGCCGACACCTTGTCGCGCGCCTTGCAGCGGCCCGTGCTGGCCGCTGCTGATTTTGCGCGGGGCCGCTACCAGCTGGTCCTGGCCGCCGAGCCCACCAGCTTCAGCATTCAACTGGACCTGCACGCCGTGGTGCCCTGGAGCGAATGGCCGATGGCGCCTGACACCAGCCCCGTGCGCATGACGCTGGACAACGGCAAACAAAGTTACGTCTTGCAGCCAGGCCGTATCGGCGAAGGCGGCTGGCGGTTTGAATTTCATAAATACCTGGCCACCGACAGCCAGCCTTTTGAGGTGGTCGGGCTGCGCCAGGTCGGCTGGGACGAACTGCCCTGGGCCTGGATGCTGGCCTGGTCACTGCTGGTGGCCGTGATGGTGAGGGGCACTGTCGCCCTGCTGCGCCAGCGCGCCGGAAAGCAGCGTGCCGAAGAGCTGCTGCGGCTCGGCCAGGTCGGGCGGCTCAACACCCTGGGCGAACTGGCGGCGGGCATGGCGCACGAGCTGAACCAGCCCCTGACCGCTGTGCTGGCCAACACCCAGGCGGCCCGCCGCTTGCTGGACGAAGACCCGCCGGAGCTGGCCACCGCCCGCAACGCCATGGCGCAAGCTGCCGAACAGGCGCGCCGCGCGTCAAACGTCGTGGGTCGCCTGCGCCGGGCCGTCGAGCGGCCCGCGATGGCGGTGCACAGCGTCAGCGTGAACCTGGAAGACGCCGTCAACAACGCGCTTTACCTGCTGGAGCCCGAGCTTGCCCGCCATGGCGTCGTGCCCACAGTCAGTTGCCAGCAGGCGTCACCCCGCGTGCTGGCCGACCCGGTCGCGCTGGAACAGGTGATTCACAACCTGCTGAGCAACGCCCTGCAGGCGCTGGACAAAGTGCCTGCGCCAGAACGCCAACTGACCTTGCAGCTGGGCACCGAGGGCGACTGCGGCATCTTGACCGTAAGCGACACCGGGCCCGGCATCGCACCCGACGTGCTGCAGCGCATTTTTGAGCCCTTTTTCAGCACGCGGGAAGGCGGACTGGGCTTGGGCCTCAGCCTGTGCGAAACGCTGGCCGGCAGCATGGGCGGCAGCCTGGCGGCCAGCCACAACACGCCACGCGGCGCGGTGTTTCGCCTGTCCTTGCCACGGGTCAACACGTCATGAACAACGCTTCAAAAACCATGTCACCCCACGGCGAAAACACCGTCAACAGAGCAGCAGGCAGCCCCTTTTCACCGCTGATCCACCTGATTGATGACGACGAAGCCGTGCGCGATGCGCTGTCGCTGCTGATCGGCACCGTCGGCCTGCGCGTGCAGCCGTGGGCCGACCCGCAAGCCTTCATGCAGGGTTTTGACCGCCTGGCGATTGGTGCCATCGTGCTCGATGTGCGCATGCCCGGCATCAGCGGGCTGACCGTGCTGGAAACCCTGGTCAGCCAGGGCGTGGACCAGCCCGTCATCATGCTCACCGGCCACGGCACGGTGGACATGTGCCGCCGCGCCTTCAAATCGGGCGCGGCCGAATTTCTCGAAAAACCCGTTGATGACGAACAGCTGCTGGAAGCGTTGCAAAACGCCGTGCGCCAGCACGTCAAGTCACGCGAACGCACCAAAACCGACCGGCAGGCGCAAGAGCGGTTTGCGCAGCTGTCAGAGCGTGAACGCGAAGTGCTGGGCTTGATCGTCGCCGGCCTGACGAACAAGGAAATTGGCCGCGCGCTGGAGTTGTCGCCGCGCACTGTTGAGACGCATCGCGCGAATCTGTTTGCCAAGCTGGAGGCCGAGTCGCTGGCGCAGTTGATTCGGCGGTTTGCGGGGTTGGTGGAGGGGGATTGTTGATAAGCACCTGGACTCTGCACCGCGCTTCAGTGGGTTCAAGCGCTTTGAAAGCGCTCAGTTTGGTTTGTCGCGTTCAGGCCTGGTTAGGCCCTGAAAACCGGAACCACAATCAGTTGGATAAAAGCAATGAACGACTTGGGCCCAACGCAAGCAGGCCAGGCGGGAAAATGCGTCAACAGCACAACAAGGGCAAGCAACATGTCTAACTGGCTATTCACCAGCAACATCTTCCAACTGGAAGAGTCCAATCAATACAACCCGGACAAAAACTCGCTGAGCTCGGATGGATGGGGGCTGGAATTCGCAGATTGGTTGAAACCGGAGCTGGAGCGATCAGGTTACCAAGTTCCTGAATTTGAACCTGATACATGCGGGTGGCGTCTGGAGCTGCCGTTCGATTCTTTTCACTTGGTATTGACCTGCATGGTGTCGCCGGCCGGCTCAGTTTCCAACGCCGATGAACTGGATTTGAACGGCAAAGACCTTTGGCAGTTGTACACGGCCACCAAAGGCCCCCATGCGCGAGGCGGCCTGCTCAAAAAAATGTTCAGCAAGGCCGACCCTGTGGAGGTTGCGCAGCGCGATATCAGGCTGGCTTCCCTGAATCAGGACATCGCTCGTATTTTGAATTCAGAGGCCGACGTGCAGATGATTGACGGTGAACCTGAATTTGAAGATTGATCGCATCAGATCGAGCGAGCTTTGGGGCGAATGGGTTGTCATGGCTTCAATCAACCTCAAGAGCGATTGGCCGTGCGAGCCACCCACGCAACTGCGTGAGTTCCAGTCCAGACGCAGGGCCAATGGCCCACGCTTTTAAAGTCACCCCACTCCGTAATGAACGCGCTCAGTATTTCTACGGAGAACTTAGCGTATGCCTACGAATAGGCAGTCAACCCTCCATTTCTTAAAGTTCATGCACGGTTAAACAAACCGATCGACGAACCAATTAACCCAATGGAGAACCCCATGCGCCACAGCCTCAAAATTTCTGCCCTCGCCCTGTCCATGATCGCCGCTGCCGGTGCCAACGCCCAAGCCGTGCGCACTGAAAAAAACATGTCGCTCGAACTGGCCAACCAGCTGGCCTCGGCCACTGTGGCGGCCTGCGCTGCGAACGGCTATGCCGTCAGCGCCACGGTGGTCGACCGGGCTGGCACCGTGCGCGCCGTGCAGCGTGCCGACAATGCGGGCCCGCACACGCTGGCGGCCAGCCAGCAAAAGGCGTTTACCTCGGCGTCCGCCAAAAACACCACGCTGGCGATGATGGAGGGCGCGCAAAAGAACCCGGCGGCGGCCAACCTGGTGTACATCCCCGGCTATTTGTTGCTGGGTGGCGGGGTGCCGGTCAAGGCAGGCAATGAAGTGATTGGCGCGGTGGGCGTGGGCGGCGCGCCGGGCGGCAACCTGGACGAGCAATGCGCCGTGGCGGCCATCGACAAGGTCAAAGACCAGTTGAAATAAACCGGCCAGACCACCACAGGACAACACCATGCGCAGCACGCACTTTTATTCGACACGCACGCTGTTGGCAGCCATCGGCATCGGCATGGCGGCCACAGCAGGGTGCCCTGCCCTGGCGCAGGTTGCGCCGCCGGCAGCAGAAGCGGCGGCTTATCCCGGCCTTCACGCTGCCGCCCAACCCGGCGCCGTCGCCAACCTCGACCGCCTTGCCGCCGCAAACGCTGACCGGAACGCCCGTGACGGCAACGGCCGCACGCCGCTG
>JBBSRS010000254.1:0-4452 GCA_038242795.1 Burkholderiales bacterium | reverse complement strand
TTTGCCATGCTGCCGGCGCTGCTCACCGCCTGCTCGGGGGCTGACCTGCTCAACGCCACGGTGTCCACCGACAGCTACCGGCGCACCGAGGGACTGGCTTACGGCACCGACCCGCGTCAGCTGATTGACGTGTACCAGCCGGCCGCAGGCGCTTCGCGTGCCCCGCTGGTGGTATTTTTCTATGGCGGCAGCTGGTCCTCGGGCGAGCGCGGCGACTACCGGTTTGTCGGCGAGGCGCTGGCCTCGCGCGGCATCGTGGCGATGGTCGCCGACTACCGGCTGAGTCCGGCGGTTCGCTACCCGGCCTTTGTCCAGGACAGCGCCCGCGCGGTTCGCTGGGCGGTTGACCATGCGGCCCGGTTCGGCGCCGACGAACAGCGGATTTTTGTGATGGGCCACAGTGCCGGCGCCTACAACGCCGCCATGGTCGCCCTGGATGCGCGCTGGCTGGCGGCGGTCGGCTTGAAGCCCTCTCGTCTGGCCGGCTGGATCGGGCTGGCCGGTCCCTACGATTTCCTGCCGATTGTCGACACCCAGACCCGGGTGGCCTTCGACTGGCCGCAGACGCCGGCCGACAGCCAGCCCATCGTGCATGCCTCTGCGGCCTCGCCGCCGGCGCTGCTGCTGGCGCCGGTCGAGGACAGTGTGGTCAATCCGCAGCGCAGCACGGTGGCCATGGCGGCGCGGCTTCGGGCCAGCGGCGTTCGGGTCGAGTCCGAACTGTTTGCCGGCGTCAGCCATGTCAGCTTGCTGGCCTCGATGGCGCAGGTTTTCAGAAGCCGGGCACCGGTCCTGGCGCGCGTGACAGGTGTCGTGCAATCCACTGGCTGACCGCCGCATCGATGCCGGCCGCCACCGCCCAGCACAGCCAGGCCGTCCACAAAGTGTGGCTCATGTAGTGCGCGCCGCGAACCTGCTGCGCCAGACCGAAGACCAACCCCACCAGCATCGCCCCGGCCAGCCAGCGCCGGGCGGTGTCGGGAAGCACATGCCGGAAGGCAAAAAATCCGCCCACAAAGGCAAAGCCCGCCGACGCATGGCCGGCCGGAAAGCAGCCGCCCGTCCCGCCATCGCGAATGCCCCAGGCCCAGTGCGACACATGTGTCGCCATGCCGCCAAACGCCTGCAGGTCCCAGGGGCAGCTGGTATGGCTGTACAGCTTGATGGTCGAGACGGTCATCAGCGCGGCCAGTGTCGTCAAGGCCAGTTGCACCCGACGCGCCATGGGCAGGCTTCTCAAGCTGCCCAGGGGCATGAACATGCCCACCAGCAGGTACAGCTCCAGCACCCAGGGCCACAGCCTTGCGTCGTCATGCAGCAGCTTGCGCCAGAGCCAGTGGCTTTCCAGCGCAAAGCCGCTGGCCGAGCCGAACCAGTGCGCCATCGCCATGTCAAGGCCTGAAGCGTCCCAGAGCAGCAACAACAACAGGCTGCCCAGCGTCCAGCGTAAAACGTGCGCAGGCCGGGAAGTGACGGGAAATGACAGGTAAGACATTTGGGCTTTGGGCAGATGGGGTGCTGCGAAGGTAGCGGTGATGCCTTAAGTCACTCTTAAAGACCGGCGATGCCCTGAAAAACAAGGGATGGGCGCGACAATGGGCGCATGAGAATCCTGGTGGTTGAAGACGACACGGGCATTGCCCTGGGCCTGAAGTCCAGCTTGCAGCAGCGGGGCTATGCGGTCGATGTGTGCGGCACGCTGCGCAGCGCCTGGGCGGCCCTGCGCAGCGAAGCGTTCGATTTGGTGCTGCTGGACCTGGGCCTGCCCGACGGCGACGGCAGCCAGCTGGTGCAGCGCATCCGGCAGGCGCCCACCGGCGCAGATTGCCTGCCTGACACCCTGACGCCGGTCCTGATCATGACCGCCCGGGACCAGGTCGCCGATCGCATCCTCGGGCTGAACCTGGGGGCCGACGACTACCTGGTCAAGCCGTTTGACCTGGACGAGCTGGAAGCCCGCATGCGCGCGCTGCTGCGCCGGGCCGGGGGGCGCGCCCATCCGCTGCTGGTGCATGGCGAGCTGGTGGTGGACCCGGCAGCGCACACCGTGCTGCGCGCCGGCCAGCCCATTGAACTGACGCCGCGCGAGTTTGCCCTGCTGCTGCTGCTGCTGGAGTCGCGCGGCCGGGTGCTGTCGCGCCAGCAGCTGGAGTCGCGGCTGTACAACTGGCAGGATGCCGTGGGCAGCAACGCGGTCGAAGTCCATGTCCATCACCTGCGCCGCAAGGTCGGCGAAAGCGTGGTCCAGACGCTGCGCGGCGTCGGGTATTTCATCCCCCGGGAAGACCCGCCATGACGCTGCCTGCAGGCCGCCAGGCCTCGCTCACGCGCCGCCTGGTGCTGGGCGTGCTGGCGGCGCTGCTGTTGGTGTGGGCCGGATTTTTCGCCATCGGCCACCGCACCGGCATCCATGAGGCCGACGAGCTGACCGACGGCCATCTGGCCGGAACGGCGGCGCTGCTGCTGACGCTGGAGCTGCCGCCCTTCATTGACAGTTCCCTGGAGCCCAGTCGCCAGGCCAACCTCACCATGGTGCGGCCGGCGCTGAACAGCCTCAAACACCACGACTACCAGTTTTCCCTGAGCGTGGTGGTGCGCGACGCGGCTGGCCATCTGCTGGCACGCTCCGGCGAGGCGCCAGTGCCTGCCTTTGTGCCGGGCGACGGTTTTGCCGACCTGCTGCTGGGAACCCCGGCAACCGCCTGGCGAAGTTTTTCCCAATGGGATGCTTCGCACAGCCGGCAGGTGATGGTGCTGGTGAAGTTCGAGGAGCGCGAGGCACTGGCCGAGGATGTGGCGGCCCAGCTCGGTGCGCCCGTGCTGTGGCTGCTGCCGGTGGTGGCGCTGGCGCTGGGCGCGGCTATTTTGCGTGGCCTGCGGCCGCTCCAGGCGCTCTCGCGCGATGTGGAGACGCTCGAGGGAGACAAGGCCGCGCGCCTGCAGACCCGCCACCCGTACCGCGAATTCAATTCGGTGGTGCGTTCCATCAACCGGCTGCTGGGCCAGCAGCATGCTGCCCTGGAGCGGGAGCGGCAGCTGGCCAGCGAAATTGCACACGAGTTGCGCACCCCGCTGTCGTCGATTGCCCTGCAGGCCGCATCGCTTCAGGGCGCCTTGCCGGCACAGGCGCAAGCCGCCGCCTTGCAGCAGATCAGCACCGACGCGCTGCGCGCAGGCCATGTCATCAGCCAGCTGCTCGCGCTGGCGCGCACCAGCCAGGCGGGCATGCAGCAGGCGCTGGTGCCGCTGGATCTGGCCACGCTGGCGCGCGAGGTCGTGGCCGGTTATGCGCAGGCAGCCTGGCAAAGCGGTCACCGGCTGAGTGTCCAGGGGGTGGAACACCAGACCGTACAGGCGCATCCGTTGCTGCTGGAGCTGGCCTTGCGCAACCTGATCGACAACGCCCTGCAGCACACCGCCCGCGGCACGGCCGTGTGCGTGCAGTGCGGAAACGATGCGGGCCGCGCCTGGCTGCAGGTGTGCGACGACGGCCAGGGCGGCCACGACGCGCCAGCCACTGCCCCGGTTTGCACCGATCGCCTGGGTCTGGGTCACAAGATCGTGGGGCGGGTCATGGACATTCATGGCGGCAGCTTCGCGCAGCACAGCGCAGTGGCGCCGTTCAAACGGTGTTACCGCCTGTGTTTCCCGACGGTTTCATGACCTAACGGACTATTGGCAGACGGTAAAATGAAGGTTAAGGTTACCTTTCGGTTACCGTCAGCCAACAGGCGCGCGCCAGTTGCGCTGGCCACCCCCGCACACCACCGATTTGTTCAGCTTTTTAACTTTTGAGGGAGACTCTTCATCATGGCACTTGTTTCGATGCGCGAGCTGCTGGACCATGCCGCCGCCAATGGCTACGGCATTCCGGCTTTCAACGTCAACAACCTGGAGCAGGTCCAGGCGGTGATGGCCGCCGCCGACGAGGTCGGCGCGCCGGTCATCCTGCAGGCCAGTGCAGGCGCGCGCAAGTACGCCGGCGAAGCCTTCATCAAGCACCTGATCCTGGCGGCTGTCGAGGCCGACCCGCACATCCCGCTGGTCATGCACCAGGACCACGGCCAGAGCCCGGCCATCTGCCAGGGCGCCATCGAGCTGGGCTTCAGCTCGGTGATGATGGACGGCAGCCTGGAAGCCGACGGCAAGACCATTGCCAGCTTCGAGTACAACGTCGAGGTCACCCGCAAGGTGGTCGACATGGCCCATGCCTCCGGCGTGTCGGTCGAGGGCGAACTCGGCTGCCTGGGCAGTCTGGAGACCATGCGCGGCGACAAGGAAGACGGCCACGGCACCGACTCGACGATGACGCGCGAGCAACTGCTGACCGACCCCGAGCAGGCCGCCGATTTCGTCAAGCGCACGCAACTCGATGCGCTGGCCATTGCGATTGGCACCAGCCACGGCGCCTACAAGTTCTCGCGCAAGCCCACCGGCGACATCCTGGCAATC
>JBBSRS010000253.1:0-4456 GCA_038242795.1 Burkholderiales bacterium | reverse complement strand
TGCGCGTAGTTGGACACGGTGGTGCAGGTCGCCGCAGGCGGCGGCGCTCCGGTGGTGGTACCAGCGGCAGCGGTGGACGCCACGCTTTCCAGGTTGTTGCGATCCACGGCCCTGACGGTCCAGCTGTAAGCGGTGGCAGCGGCCAGGCCGGTGTCGCTGTAGCTGGTGCCTGTTACCGGCAGGGCGTTGACCTTGCCGGCATTGCGGTAGACGTTGTAGCTGGCAGCGCCGCTCACGGCATTCCAGTTGACGGTCATGCTGCTGGCAGCGGCATTCGAGGTGGACACGCCGGTTGGCGCGGGCAGCGCGGCCGGGGGCGGCGTGGTGGTGCCGCCTGCCGACACCTGGTCGACCATGGCCTTGATGGCGACCATCTGCGGACCGGACTTCTTCGCGTAGCTGGCGCTGTCGTAACCCCACCAGTCCCAGCAGCTGTTGGTCGCCTGGGTGCTGGTCTGCGGGTAGATCATCACCAGGTTGTTGCTGTCGGCCCAGCGGTTGTAGCCGGTGTTGCGCACATATTGCTGCTGCACCAGTGTGACGTTTTGCTGGCAGCCGTGCAGCACCACATGCACGCGGCACTGCGCGCCCGCCGTGCAGGCCTGCGGAATGTAGGCCCAGCCCGTGGGTGCCATGCCGTGCCCGGTGATGAACTGACTCTGGTTGAATTCGACAAAATTGCCTGCTGGCAGCGTGCCGTTGTTGCGTGGGTTCAAGGTGCCGTAGAAATGCGCCAGCATCGCGCCGGCCAGGTCAAAGTTGCAGTCGTTGATATAAGGCGAGCCCTTGGTCGAGCAGGCGCTGCCATAGTCGTCGGAGACCATGGCGTGCTCGGCGGCGATGTCCTTTTTATAGACCACATTGGCGGCCGGCACAAAGCTGTTGTAGTAGGTTTTCAGCGCATCCATCACGCCGGTCTTGACCGTGCTGTCGATGGAGCCCGAGAACAAATAAACCTTCGAGCCTTGCAGATTCACCACCGGGTCGATGACTCCCTGGCTGGCCCAACTGTTGGTGGTGCTCACCAGGCTGCTGGTCGGTATGCCGGCCGGGCTGGCCATGCAGCGTCCGGTGGCGTTCACGATCGAGCCCTCGGCGCAATAAAAAGGCCCGCCGGCGACGATGCCGGCGCCTTTCCTGAAGGTCGCGGAATACGCCACATGCAGCTGCGCCGCCATGAAGCCGCCCGACGACAGCCCGGACACGGTGGTCTGCGTGGTGTCGATGTTCAGTTGCGGAAGGTTGACGGCCGCGTATGCCGCACCGCCCAGAAGCGCCACGATGGCGGCGAACGTGGAAAGAAGCCTGGGTTTCATGTCGTTGTCTCCTGTCGTCTGTCATTTTCAAGATGAAAACCTGTGCACCCCCTGTGTTTCCAGAGGTATGGCGGCCTGGAACGCTGCGTCGCATCGCCAGTTTCAGGACAAAGCCGAGCGTAGGTGTTTCAAACACCCCCTGCCAAGGGGGTTTTCCTGGGATTTGACAAACCGAGTGGTACTACGTAATCAGATGTAACTCAGGGTTACATCCCTTGCAGAAGACGATTTCATGAGGATTCGTGGCGCTTGTTCAAGCTGCCGAATCAAGCCGGACGTGCGCGGTTGACGACGTAACGCAACAGCCGTGGCAACACCAGCACGGACACCACCACCACCATCAGGATGAGCGACACGGGGCGCTGTAAAAACACCATCGCACTGCCCTCGCCAATCGACATGGCATTGCGCAATTGGGCTTCAGCCAGGGGGCCCAGGATCATGCCCACCACGACCGGCGCGGTTGGAAAATCGAAGCGCCGCATGACCACGCCCAGCACACCGATGCCGTACAGCAAAAACAGGTCGAACGCGCTCTGGCGCATGCCATACACGCCGACCGTGGCGAAAATCAGGATGCCGGCGTAGAGGTAAGGCTTGGGGATCTTCAGCAGCTTGACCCACAGGCCGACCATCGGCAGGTTGAGCACCAGCAGCATCACATTGCCAATGTAGAGCGAGGCAATCAGCGCCCAGACCAGCGACGACGAGGTGGTGAACAGCTGCGGACCCGGCTGGATGCCGTAGTTCTGGAAAGCCCCCAGCAGGATAGCCGTGGTGTTCGAGGTCGGAATGCCCAGTGTCAGCAGCGGGATCATGGCCATGGTGACGGTGGCATTGTTGGCGGCTTCCGGGCCGGCCACGCCCTCGATGGCCCCTTGCGTTCCAAACTCGGCCTTGTCTTCGCCCTTGGCCAGCTTTTTCTCGACCGCATAGCTGAGAAAGGTCGGTATTTCCGTGCCGCCGGCTGGAATGCAGCCGAATGGCGCGCCAATGGCCGTGGCGCGCAGCCAGGCTGGCCACGAACGGCGCCAGTCGCGCCTGGTCATGTGGACCTTGCTCAGCTTGTTCTGCGTGTCGACGATGCGGCCTTCATACAGCACCGCGTACATGGCCTCGGCCACGGCAAACAGTCCGACGGCCACGAGCACGATCTCGATGCCGTCGAGCAGTTCGGGAACGCCGCCGGTGTAGCGCGCTTGCGCCGAAATCTGGTCAAGCCCCACCAGGCCGGCGGCCAGGCCGATGAACAGCGCCGTCATGCCGCGCACCGTGCTTTTGCCCAGCACGGCGCTCACCGTAGTGAAAGCCAGCAGCATCAGCATGAAATATTCGGGCGGACCGAGCTTGACCGCCAGGTCGGCCACGATGGGTGCAAACAACGTCACGAGCACCGTGGCAATCGTGCCGGCGACGAAAGAACCAATCGCCGCTGTCGCCAGCGCAGCGCCGGCGCGGCCGCTTTTGGCCATCTTGTTGCCTTCCATCGCCGTGACCATGCTGGCGGTTTCACCCGGCGTGTTGAGCAGGATGGACGTGGTCGAGCCGCCGTACATGGCGCCATAGTAAATGCCGGCAAAAAAGATCATCGACGCCGTGGCCTCGACCTTGACCGTGATCGGCAGCAGCATCGCCACGGCCACGGCCGGGCCGATGCCGGGCAGCACGCCAATGGCCGTGCCCAGGGCGCAGCCGACAAAACACCAGATCAGGTTGATGGGGGTCGCCGCCGTGGCAAAGCCCTGCAGCAGCTGGTTGAAGATATCCATTTAGAGCCATCCCGTCGAGGTCAGGCCTGGCAGGTTGATCGCCAGGAATTGGGTGAACATCCAGAACACCGGGGCGGCAATCGCCATGCCGATCAGCGTGTCCTTGAGCAGGGCCGCAGGCCCGCGGTCGTTGCGGCCCTCGGCGCCTTTGAGGCCCTGGACCGCCAGCACGAAGCACAGCGTGCAGCTGAAGATGAAGCCGATGGTGGTGATCAGCGCCGCATTGGCCAGCAGACCGGCCGACATCCAGGCAAAGCCCAGCCAGTAAGGCTGGGGTCCGTCAGCGGATTCGTCCATTGCCCGAAAGCCGCCAGAGCGCGACTCCCAGATGATGAACCCGCTGCACGCCAGCAGCGACAGGGCCACCAGCCACGGCAGAAAATTGGGGCCGACGCCGCCGTAGCCGGCCGCCGACGGAATGGTGAGTGCGCCTGCGGCCAGGCCCAGGCCGATCAGCAGCACGCCGACGCCGACCAGCGTCTGGAGCGGGTATGTATTTTTGGGAGGGGTCATCACTTGTTACCTGCTTGCACGTCTTCGCCCGCAAGGCGTGAAAAGACGGCGGGGATGGGTGTGGTTGCACAGGGCGCAGCCGTGCTGCACGGCTGCATTTCCCCCGTCGACTGAGGAGTTTTCGGGGGAAGCAGCCGAAGGCTTTAAATCATGCCGGACTTGACCATGGTGGCGCGCAGCGAGGCAAAGTCGTCATCGACGAACTTGTCGAAAGCCGGGCCGCTCAGCACCGCAGGCGTCCAGTTGTTTTTCTGGGAGGCTTCGATCCAGCTCTTGGACTTGACGGCCTTCAGGACCATGTCGGTCAATGTCTGGCGCTGGGCGGGTGTGATACCGGGCGCGCCGTAGACGCCGCGCCAGTTGCCGATCACCACGTTGATGCCCTGCTCCTTGAGCGTCGGGATGTTCACGCCCGGCAGGCGCGTTTCGGACGTCACCGCCAGCGCGCGCATCTTGCCGGTGTTGATGTATTCGGCGAATTCGCTGTAGCCGCTGCCGCCGATGGTCACGTTGCCGCCCAGGATGGCGGCCGTGGCTTCGCCGCCGCCCCGGAAGGCAACGTAGTTGATTTTGGCCGGATCGGCGCCCACTTCACGGGCAATCATGGCGGCGGCAATGTGCTCGGTGGCGCCGCGCGAACCGCCGCCCCACTTCACGCTGCCCGGGTCTTTCTTGAGCTGCTCGACTACTTCCTTGATCGACTTGAAAGGTGAATCGGCCGGCACCACGAACACGTTGTATTCGCTGGACAGGCGCGCAATCGGCGTTGCCTGGCTCAGGCTGACCGGCGGTTTGCCGGTGATCTGGCCCCCCAGCATGACGGCCCCCATGACCATCAGGGCGTTCGGGTCGCCCTTG
>JBBSRS010000252.1:0-4459 GCA_038242795.1 Burkholderiales bacterium | reverse complement strand
ATGGCGAGGAAGGCCAGCGCACATTGCAGTTTTTTGCCGACCGGGTCGAGGGCAACCTGCTGGCCGCGCACCAGGAAATCCAGAAACTGGCATTGCTTTATCCGGTCACGGGCGACGGCGTACTCGGCTTTGACCAGGTGGAAAACGCCGTGCTCAATGTGGCGCGCTACGACGTGTTCAAGCTGGCCGAGGCGGTGCTGGGCGGCCAGGCGATTCGCGCTGCCCGCATGATCGACGGGCTGCAATCCGAAGGCGAGTCGGAGGTGCTGGTGCACTGGGCGCTGGCCGAAGACATCCGCAGCATGAAACGGGTGAAAGACGCGATTCGCGCCGGCCGCCCCATGCCGATGGCGCTGCGCGACAACCGCGTCTGGGGCGCCAAGGAAAAACTCTACGAACGCGTGCTGCCCGGCATGGGCGATGGCGCGCTGGCTGGATTGCTCGATGCCGCGCAAAAAGTCGACGGCATCGTCAAGGGCCTGAAGCAGCCCGACTGGCCCGCCAGCGGCTGGCAGGCGCTGCACCGGCTGGCCGGCATGGTGTGCGAGCACTGCGCGGCGCCCTCGCGCGCGCCTTCCCCGGCCAGCCGGCAACGGCCGCAGGCATGAGGGGCCAGGCCATGCAGCACACGGCATCGCTTTCCAAAAAGCTCATACGCATCGGCGCCAGCCTGCTGGTGCTGGCCCTGGCGTCGATCGGGCTGACCTTGTGGGTCACCTGGCAGCTGGAGGGGGGTGCTGCGGCGGTGAACGAAGCCGGGCGCATGCGCATGCAGACCTGGCGCCTGACCAGCGCGGTGCATGCCGGAGCGCCCCCTGCCGAACTGCAGCGCCTGGTGGGAAATTTTGAAGAAAGCCTGCGGGTGCTGCGCCGCGGCGATGCGTCCCGGCCACTGTTCGTTCCCTGGGATGAACAGGTTCGTCAGCAGTTTGCCGAGGTCGAGTCGCTGTGGCAGTTGCAGCGCCAGCACTGGCTGGCCGTACCGCACCTGCCGGTGGACGCTTCGCTGCAGACCTCCGGTGATTTTGTCGAGGCCATCGACCGCTTCGTGCTGACCATCGAGCGGCACCTGTCGAGGCTGACCGCGATCCTGAACCTGTTCCAGTTTGCCATGCTGGCGCTGGCCATCGGCGGCGCGGTCGTCATGCTCTACACCGGCTACCTGTATGTGATCAGCCCCCTGAGCCGCTTGCGCGAGGGGCTGGGCAGGGTCGAGGCCGGAGAATTTGCGGCGCGCATCGACGTCGATACCGAGGACGAGTTTGGCCAGGTGGCCGCCGGTTTCAACCGCATGGCCGGCACGCTGGACGCCATGTACAAAGGGCTCGAGTCCCAAGTCGAGGCCAAAACCCGGCACATCGAGGCGCAGCGTGTGCGCTTGGAGGCGCTGTATGAAGTCAGCGCGTTCCTGGCGCAGGCCGGCAGCATCGAGGAACTGGCGCGCGGCTTTGCCCAGCGGGTGCGCACCCTGATGAAGGCCGATGCCGGCGCGGTGCGCTGGTCGGACGACGCCAGCCAGCGTTACCTGATGCTGGCCTCCGACTGCTTTCCGCAGGACATGCTCGAGGAAGAGCGCACGCTGCTGGCCGGCGCCTGCGCCTGCGGCAACCTGCTGCCTTCGTCGCGGACCCGCGTGATCCCGATCCTGAGCCATGACGAGATCCCGGTGCGGCGCTGCGCCAAGGTGGGCTACGAAAGCGTCGTCAGCGTGCCGATCCGGCTGCAGCAGCGCCTGCTGGGCGAATTCAACCTGTTTTTTCGCAGCGCCGTCACGCTGAGCGACGAGGAAACCGAGCTGCTCGACGCGCTCGCCAGCCACCTGGCGAGCGCGCTGGAAAGCCTGCGCGTCGCCGCATTGGCCAGGGAAGCCGCCGTGGCCAAGGAGCGTACGATGCTGGCCCGTGAACTGCACGACTCGATCGCGCAGTCGCTGGTGTTCCTCAAGATCCAGCTGCAATTGCTGCGCACCGCCGCCCAGAAGGGCCAGACCGAGCAGATGCACAAGGCGCTGGACGAACTGGACACCGGGCTGCGCGAGAGCATCGGCGACGTGCGTGAGCTGCTGATGCACTTTCGCACCCGCACCAACACCGACGACATCGAGCAGGCGCTGCAGGAAACCTTGCAGAAATTTCATCACCAGACCGGTTTGCCGACGCATCTCAAGGTACAGGGCGAGGGCCTGCCGCTACCGCCCGACGTGCAGGTGCAGGTGCTGCATGTGCTGCAGGAAGCGCTGTCCAATGTGCGCAAGCATGCCAGCGCCAGCCAGGTCGAGCTCGAAGTGCTCAAGGGCGCGCAGTGGCGCTTCCTGGTGCGCGACGACGGCATCGGTTTCGACGCCCGGCAGGGACACGGCCCGTCCCATGTCGGCATCAAAATCATGCGCGAGCGTGCCGGCGGCATTGGCGCCCAGGTCGACATCATCTCGACGCCTGGGCAGGGCACCACCGCCAGCCTGACGCTGCCCACGCATCCGGTGTCCAAAAGCAGCGGCGCGGCCATCACCGGGCTGGAGCTGGACTCCCTGGCCGGGCTGATGCGCGTCCATTGACCAACCCCTGACATTGGACGACTGAATAGCCATGAAAAATGCCTCTAGCGCACTATCCGCCTGCCTGAACAGCTATTTAATTGATAGCTTTTTCGGAGGGGCACAGCCATGGAACTGATGCGCCTGCTGGTGGTCGATGACCACACGCTGTTCCGGCGCGGCCTGATGGCCCTGCTGTCGCAGGACGAGCGCTTCCAGGTGACCGGCCAGGCCGGCGACATCGGCGAGGCGCTGCGCTGCGTGGCGCAAGACCCGCCCGATCTGGTGCTGCTCGACAACCACCTGCCCGGTGTGCTGGGCGTGGACGGCATTGCCTCGCTGAAAGCGGCCGCGCCAGACATCCGCATCCTGATGCTGACCGTCAGCGAAAACGAAAACGACCTGGCCGCCGCACTGGAGGCCGGCGCCGACGGCTACCTGCTGAAAACCGTGGAACTCGACCACCTGTCCGAATTCATCATCAAGGTGCTGGCCGGCGAATCGGTCATCAGCCCGGAAATGATGACCAAGCTGGTCACCGCCTTTCGCAGCAAATCCGCTTCGACCGCGCCCGAGGCGGCGGTCCTGCCTGAAACGCCGGTGGGTGGGGCACCGGAGCCCGCCCCCGCCCGTCCGGGAGTCGACCTGCTGTCGGCGCGCGAGCGCGAAGTGCTGGCCCTGATCGCCCTGGGCGACAGCAACAAGCTGATAGCGCGCAAGCTCGACATTGCAGAAACCACGGTCAAGATCCACGTCCAGCACATCCTGCGCAAGTTGCAACTGACGTCGCGCGTGCAAGCCGCCGTGGTGGCCACCGGTCTGGATGCGGGCTGAGCTGCAACTTGGGTTGCTATTTTATTAATAGCTTCTCGTGCACGCTGGTGTTGCGCAAACGGCCTGAAAGACTTGAAATCAGCTAACTACCCAGCTACTGCGAAGCGCTTCGTTGTCTCCTTTGTCATTGCGGGCATGATCCGCAACCCATGGCCCCGCCACGGAGAAGGCATGGATCCCGGGTCGAGCCCGGGATGACGGAGGAGCCGGGATGGCGAGAGTTTTCTCTCTTTTGTCATTGCGGACTCGATCCGCAACCCATGGCCCCGCTGCAGAAAAGGCACGGGTCCCGGGTCGAGCCCGGGATGACGGAGGAGCCGGAATGGCAGCGGGTGCCTGGGTTGGCAGAAACCCTGCCATCACGGGTTAAGCTGAAAAATCACCTGGGCAGTGACGCAATCAGGTCGCTGCGCTGCCTTTTTCCCGCATTCATCGTCAGGATGGGCCTTGACCTGCATCAAGCCTTTGCGGGATTGACGGGCGGGTAGTCCTTCAGAACGATGGCCGCCCGGCGGACCATCGTTCTTGTGCTGTCTTGTCACTGTCCAACGGAGGATGTTCAAAAGCCCGGGAAAACCCGACAGTCATGCCATGTCCCAACAGAACAACATGGCGTCCGAGCTGAACAATTCCAGAAAAGCCTGGTCGGTGCTGATCGTCAGCACGCTGGCCTTCACCGTCTGCTTCATGGTGTGGATGATGTTTGGCGTCATCGGCATCCCGATCAAGAAGATGCTGAACCTCAACGCCACCCAGTTCGGCCTGCTCACCGCCATGCCGGTGCTGACGGGCTCGCTGATTCGCGTGCCGCTGGGCATCTGGACCGACAAATACGGCGGCCGCATCGTCATGGCGGTGCTGATGGCCATCACCGTGCCGGCCATCTGGCTGATGAGCTACGCCACGCAGTACTGGCATTTCCTCACCATCGGCATGTTTGTCGGTCTGGCCGGCGGCTCGTTTTCGGTCGGCACGCCGTATGTGGCGCGCTGGTTTCCCAAGAACCGCCAGGGCACGGCCATGGGCGTGTATGGCGCGGGCAACTCGGGCGCGGCGGTCAACAAGTTTGTCGCGCCGGTCCTGCTGGTGGCT
>JBBSRS010000251.1:0-4461 GCA_038242795.1 Burkholderiales bacterium | reverse complement strand
CGAGGGGGCAGACGCGGCAGCCGGCGCGCCCGGACGGCCTGGTGTTCGCTGCGGCAGGGGAGGAGGCGGGGGCGCTGGCGGGCGGTCCGGTGCCCCCAGGCGCGCGCCACACTGCGTGCAGGTCGGCGCGTCCAACCACAGCCCAGGCGTGTGGTTGGTGCAGTAATAGCGCACCTCGGCCTCATGGCAGGCGTCGCATGTCCCGGGTGCGGTCCGTGTCGTGCCGCAGCTCGGGCAGCGCAGTACCACACCGCTCATGACGGCTCCTGCGTTGCTTCTAGAGTCTGGCTGGCGGGCAACTGCGGAAAAACCTCATTGATCAATGCATACGGGATGTTCAGCTGATAAACCTGCGGCAGGCAACCCGGGACCACAAGCGCCAGGGTTGGCGCGCGCTCGTAGGGCCCGAAAGACTCGCGCGGGAGCCGGCGCGACAGCGCTACGGTGGTCAGCACCGGATGCGCCTGGTAGGCTGCAAAGAAGGCATAGCGTTCCTGCACATGGTCATGGCCGCGCACCATGTGCGTCACTGGACGCCCCAAGCGGGCACTCAGGGCGCAGAAGTCGGCAAAGTCCTCATAGCCGAACTGGCTACCGCGCGAAAAGCGGTTAGGCATCTTGCGCCGTGCCTTCGGATGCGCCCGGGTCCAGACAAAATCCGACAGGCAGGCACTGTCGTTCCAGTTGCCCGTGTCCAACAAACGCGCATGCAGGTCACCCAGCGGAAAGCCGCCATGGGCGACCAGCAGCCCGTCCGCAAAGAACAGTGCACGGGGCGAGCGCGCCGCCAGCCGCACAGCCAGTTTGCCGGCACGCTCAATCCATTCATGGGTCCGGTGGTCATTAAGAAAATCGGCAAAATCCCCAGGCGAGACGCTGGAGCTAAAACGCGTGCCGTCAAACGACAGCGCTTCATCATGGTTGCCAGCCACAACGCAGACCTGCTGTGGTGCCTCAACGATCAACTCGAACACCCGCAGCAGCAATTCCAGTCCCAGGCCCTGGTCGTCAAAAAAGTCGCCCAGAAAAATGATGCGCGGCGCCGGGCAGTTGCTCGCCAAGCCATGCGCGCGGATCTGTGCCAGCGCTGCCTCAAGAGCCAGCAGGTCGCCGTGCAGATCGCCGATGATCCACAAGGGCGCGGCAGTGTCAAGCTGGGCGATTTGGGGGGCCCGGTCCTCGGCATTGGCGCGGTCGCTGTCGAACAGCATGCCCGGGCCATGGGCGCTGTCGAGCAGGCTTTCCATGCCCTCGACGATGCCGCGCATGCGAGAACGCAGCGCCGCCGGATCCACGGCCTGGCGGATCGCCTGCCAGTCCAGCGCATGCACCTGCACCGCTGGCCTTGCCAGCAGCAAAGGCGATGTAGGTGGCGCAGAGGGCGCAGGTGGCGCAGTGTCAAGGGGATTGCCCCCAAGAGTTTCTACGGGCAAATCGGGCGCTGGTATGGCGAATTCGGCTGGTTGATCGCCGATGGGCGTTGTTGGCGCAGCCGGGGGAACAGCTGCTGGCACGGTATAGGGGTCAGGGCTGACAGGCGCTGCGACCAACGAAAGGGTATCGGCCAATGGCCGGGGCGTGTCCATAGGGCAGTGCACCATTGATTCAGCGTCCGCGCGCCGTCAGCGCCATCTTGCTGATGCCTTTGTGCTGGCGACCCACCGCAATCCGGTCGCCCTGGCGCAGGACACGGGGAGCGGTAATGGCTTCGCCGTTGAGCAAGGTTTCGTTGGTCGTGCCCGGAACGGGCAATACCACCCACTGCCGGCTGCTATTGCGTTCGAGCACGCACTGGCGGGTATCCCAGAATTCACTGTCGGGTCCAAACTGACGAAGCAGCGCTTTGCCCAGCTCAGTGCGCACGCCGATCTGCACCATCCGGCCGTCGGCTGCCAAGAGTTCAAGCTGTTCGGACTCGATGGCCTGGCCCGACGGGCGGGCAACGGGTTGCGTTACCTTCTTGCCAGGTTCAGGGGAGGTCGAAGGTGAGGACGGGACAGAAACGGCCGGGTGGGTTGGCTCGGCCTTGGAGCCGCGCCCAGTCAGCAGGTCCCGCAGTTGGGCCGCTGTTGGCCTGGCGGACGGATCGGGTGACAGGCAACGGTGCAGCGCGGCGCTGACTTCGGCATTGCGCGCCGTCCCGGGCATCGTTCCCAGCAGTGCCGGCGGCTTGGCCGCATGGGCTTGCACCAGCCGGGCATACTCGCTCTGATCGTCGCACCAGTAGGGATGCTCCCCCGCCAGCAATTCGTACAGCATCAACCCGCAGGTGAACACGTCCGAGGCCAGGCCGGGCACTGCGCCACGCGTCAGGTGCTCGGGCGAGCGGTAGTTGTCGCTGCCAACATAACCCTGATGGCCATGCCAAGGCGGGCGACGGTCGGACAGCAAAGAAAAATCCATGTCAATCAACTTGAGCTGCGCGCCTGAGCTGATGGTCGGGTCGGCAATCAAGTAGGCATTGGCTGGCTTGAGGTCGGCATGCACCACACGAACTTCGTGCAGCGCAGCCACTGCAGCGATCAGCACCTTGGCCCAGGTCACATGACGGGCCCAAATCACCGGGTCACGCGCGGGAGCCGATTTTGTTAGTTGATGGCGTTCACGCTCGGCGTCAAGCATCTGCTGCAGGTCGGCGCCGTGCTCGACGAACTCATAGGTCTGAAAATAGCAGCGTCCGCCCCAGGCGGCTTCAAAAGCATCGAGCTGGCGCACCGCGAAATGCGCCGCAACACCGCCGCGCACGCGCGCAGAAAGCTCCTTCTGATAGGCCACGAAGGCCTCATACCAGACCACCGTGGGCGCTGGCGACTTGTACTGCTTGAAAAAAACCTTCTGTCCCTCGCGCGAACGGGCAGCATACGAAATGGCCATCATGCCCGGCCCGAACACCTGGGTGATACGGTAGCCGTGCAGTGTGTCGCCGACTTTGAGTTTCTTGGCCATGGGCGGCGCTTATAGCAAAGGGAGGGCGGCGTTCACAGCGCGACAGTTTCGGCCGAACGCGACACGCTGGCTGCCAGCTGCTTGAGCGTGGTGCGAAAGTTCTCCGGATCAGAGGTGAACTTCTGCAGCGCCTCCTGCGGGTTCAGGCCCTCAAACTCAACCACTTCCCACTCCGATTTGTCGATTTGGCTGAGCCGGTCGTAGCCTTCAAAATTCGGCGCGAACAGGCTCAAAATGATACGGTTGGCCATGACCACGTTGGCCACGTCCTGCAATGAACCACCTTTGGCTTCGGGAAGATCCAGCGTTTCCTTAAAGGACGCGTCGGTGAAGACGATCACCACCCGGGCCGCATCGCTGCGGTAGCGCCACTTGTCCGGCTCGTCGCTCTGTGCGCCTTTGGGCATGGCCGGCATTGAGGCGACTTTGTACAGCGCATCGAGCAGCGATTCGGGCTCGTCCCCGCCGCCACCGGCCTGCAGCCCGGCCAGTTGCGCCTTGAGCGCGCTGGCGTCGCGCACGAAGGCATTGTCGACAAACCAAGGCAGCCGATCCTCCTCGCAGGTCGAGATGTCCCGGTAACCGACCACCTTGGCCCGCCAGTCGCGCACCGGCGCCGCGTTGTTGGCGTTGCCATGGCTCAGTGAACTGATGAAAGCCTCGATGTTGGTGCGCAGCGCATCGATGCAGCTGGCCATGCTGCCGGTCACATCGACCAGGAACACCAGGTCGGCAACCCCCTTGGTCTTGGTGCGCGCCTGGGGCAGCGGCGCGGCGGCTGCCGGCTCGGCCACGCCCAGTGAATCCTCGGCAGCGCCGGATGGCTCAGCGGACGGTTCGGCCTTTGCCGGTTCGTCAGGCATGACCGACATTGCCTCGGTTATGCCTGCGTTGTCGGCGAGCGTTTCGGCAGGCACCGGGGCAGGCACCGGGGCAGCGAAAACAGGCGGGGCGATTGGGTCAGGAACACTCATGGTGGGACTCCGAGATCGGGGAAATGAAGGGTGCCTGGCGAAGGCGGTTTGTCACGCAAATGGCTGCAATCACAGCACCGCCACTGGTACGGCCTGAACAGCAATGTAAAAGACGCTGTGCAGGCCCTTCATAGTCCGCTTCTTCCAAGCGCTGTAGGTCAATGGCGCACAACTGCCTTCAGGGGTGCACAAACCATCTGTCACTTTCAAGGACGGTCAGCAGCTGCAAAGCGCGCCATTCAGGCCGGGTGGATTGATTGGTGTTGAGCCTTCCGGGCAATGCTCAAAAATTGGTCTGGTTTATGCGGCAAGTGCGAGGTTTTTTTGTTAGTCCGGCAAACTGAGCGTTACAGCACCCGAACGTCAAGAGCGTGGAAAAGCGATGCATTTGGATTTGGATTTGGATTCGAACCTTCACAAGACGCTGCGCACACAAAATCATGTGATTTAACACGCATAGTTACTGTATTTGGGCTTACATGTTGCATCGCAGGCACCCTAAAAGTAAATTCGACCAGCGCAAGCAATTACTGCAGCAAGG